>JAAFGU010000183.1 GCA_010365205.1 Aromatoleum sp.
CGACGCGCGGCAAACGGCGGCGGCGGCCGAAACGGCGGCGCGGTCGCGCGCCGAGGCCGACTATATCCGGCGCATCCAGTCGAAGGTGAAAGGCAACGTGATCCTGCCGCCGGAAATGGCGGGCAGCCCCGAGGCGATCTTCGAAGTCGTGCAACTGCCGACCGGCGAGATCATCGACGCGGTGCTGAAGAAATCGAGCGGCGTGCGCGCGTACGACGACGCCGTCCAGCGCGCGATCGTGAAGTCGTCGCCGCTTCCCCGCCCCGACCGGCCCGAGCTGTTCCAGCGCGCCTTGACCCTCGTGTTTCGACCGCAGGATTAGCGTCGACACGCGACCGCTCATATCGCGCCGTCCGAAACACGAGGTCGCGACGCCAACCGGACGGCGACCCCCGGACTCTGTCCGCCCGCGCCAACCCGCGGGCGGTGCCGGATCAGACCTCGCGCGGCGTCTTCCCGACGATCTGGATCGCCGCCCAACTCCATTCGGCGCGCTGCTCGACGAGGTGGCGCAACGCGACCGTGTAAACGGAGCGGCCCGTCGTCAGTATGACGCTGCGGCCCTCGGCGTACTCGGAAGTCGGGACGATCAGCGTCTTGACCGTGAGCGGCTTGTCCGGCCGCGACGGCGGGGGCAGATACAGGCCGTCGAAGCGCGCGCCGATCGTCGAGAGATCGATGCCGTCGACGACGAAGCCGGCCAGATCCTCGCGCGGATCCCGCTTCGCGTGCAGTTGAACCGGCACGACCTGCTCGGCGATGATCGACACGCCGGCCTCGACTTCATCGTTGGAAACCTTGTTCAGGCGGCGGACAACGCCCAGTATCCAACCGGTGACGTCCGATTGCCGCACCGCCACGATCGCACCCAGCGCCAGGCTCTGGCCGATGCCGCCGGACGCCGCGATGCGCAGACCCGCGACGCTGCGGTCCTTGACCTGCCACATCGGATCGCTGAACGAAGAGATCGATGCCGCGAGCGAGTCGTGCTCGTTCGTCGCTCGAACCTTGCCGCGCGGGCCGCCGGCTACTGCATAGACTTCGATCTGCTCGGCGCCGCCCGCCGTCTCGAAGCCCAGTTCGTTGACGTCTTTCGCCGCCAGGTCGCGGCAAATCCGCCCGAGTCCGACGCGAACGCGTGCCGGAACCGTCATCGCGATGCGCGGATCCCGGCGCAGGTCGGCGTTGAGGTTGGGCGAGACCGCCGGCCGCACCTTCTCGAGGATGGCGACGCGCTGCTGGTTGATCGGCCCGGCCGGACCCCGGTCGGTGACTTCGGCCTGACGCAGGGCCTGGATCGCGCGCTCAAGCTGGTCGGCGAGCGGCGTCGTGTCGACGTAGCGCAGCATCGAGCCCGAATCGTTGCCGGTCCGGCGCACCAAGCCACTCCTGCCGGCAACATCGACAAAGAATCCCTCGGGCGAACGCGGCACCGCGTCGAGCATGAGCCTTCGGCTCCACGCGCGAAGCTGCGCGCAACCCCAATCGAGTTCCGCCGGCGACAGGTTGCCCGTATTGAGCTGGTGGACCAGCAGCGCGAACAGATACTCCTGTTCCGCGGTCCATTGGGGCGCATTCGGCCCTGCGCCGGCGAGCGCCGCGGGAACTCGCTCGACGCCGAGTTCCTGCGCCCGCAGGTAGAACTTGTGCAGCTCCATCCACTTCGCGGGTATCCAGCGCTCGTAGCGGAACACGCGCAGCTTCGCGTCGGTGCCGTAGTAATGGATGAGCCGCGAGAAGAGCAGCGGAATCCCAGCTTTCCAGCGCGGGTTCACGCCCTGCGACAGCGCCTGCTCGAGCGAGGCCTGATAGGCGAAAATGAAACCCTGCACCATCTCGTGCACCGCTTGCCAGATGCGCTCGGCGAGCCGCGTCGCGCTGTCGATGGTTTCCACGTACTGCTTGGTAAGCTGCCGGCGGTCGGCAGCAAGCGCGGCGTCGAGGAACTCGATCGCGGCGACGCGTTGCAGATCCGGAACCTTGCGTGACTGGCGCATGCCGTCGAACGCGCGCATCACCTGTTGCTGCCGTCCGATCACGTCGAGCGTCGGCAACTGGCGCAGCCAAGCCGACGCCGTCTTGGGCGTCAGCAGTGGATCGGGATGATCCCTGGCCTGCGGCGTCAGAAATCCGAACATGGGTCAGTGGATCCCCTTGTGAGGTAAAACGCCTGCCCAGGCGCCGCGCGAATTGCGCGGCGAAGCGTGAAAGCCCAGCCCTCGATGCGGCAAAGGAACCTTCATTTATAGCCCAATCGGGACGGCAGCGCAAAAAGCGGCAGCGCGTCCGCTACAATTCTCCCCCGAACGCCATGGCGCGACCGGTCCGCCCTCTCCCGGACCGCCCGGTCGGGCGCTTCCCATTCAACTGGTCTCCGAGGATTCATCATGTCAGGATTAACACCGTCGGTTCAGACCCGACGCCCATCATTGCGCGGTCTCGCCGCCACCACGTTCATCGCCGCAATTGCCGCTGCAAGCGTCACGGCCGCCCAGACGGCAGCGCCGGCGCCAACCCCTTCCGCTTCAATAAACAGCAAGATTGGTGCCAAAGTGACAGAACTCAAGAAAATAGATCAAAAACAAGGGGATGGTGCTGAAGCCGTCGCCGGAAAAGCAGTGATCGTCCACTACACTGGGTGGCTTTACGACCCCGTCGCGCCCGACGGCCATGGCACCAAATTCGACAGTTCCCTGGACCGCAAGTTGCCGTTTGGCTTCGTTCTGGGCGCGGGCCGGGTCATCAAAGGCTGGGACGAAGGGGTCGCCGGGATGAAAGTCGGCGGCAAACGCACGCTGGTGATTCCGCCGCAAATGGGCTATGGCGACCGCGGCGGCGGCGCTGTCATTCCGCCCAACGCCACGCTGCTGTTCGACGTCGAGCTGCTGGAAGTCAAGGGCTGACATTGGCTGCGCTCCCGCGCGACGCGGCGCCGCACGCGATCCGGCGACTCGATTATCGGGCGCCGGCGTTCCTGGCGCCAAAGCTCGAGCTCGCATTCGAACTCGAGGCGGACGCCACAAACGTGGTTGCCACGTTCGATTTCCGGCGCAACCCGCGCGCCACGCCTGCGGACAGAGCGACCCCGCTGCTGCTCGATGCCGAAGGCGCGCGCGGGATCGAGGTCGAACTCGACGGTGAACCCCTCGCAGCCGGGCGTTACGCGCTCACGGCGCGGACGCTGACCGTGCTCGACCCGCCGCCGGCCGGGCGCCTTCGCGTGCGCTCGACGATATGTCCCGCAGCCAACACCGAGCTCGAAGGACTCTACGTCTCGTCAGGCGTGTTGTGCACCCAGTGCGAGCCCGAGGGGTTCCGCCGCATCGCTCCGTTCCTCGACCGGCCGGACGTTCTCGCCGAATACACGGTGACGATCATAGCCGATCGCGCGCGCTATCCGGTGCTGCTCTCGAACGGCAATCGCACGGCCGCCGGGGCGCTCGATCGCGGCCGCCACTACGCGACGTGGCACGACCCGTTTCCGAAGCCCACGTACCTGTTCGCACTGGTCGCCGGAGATCTGGCGTCGCTGGAGGATCGTTTTCGCACGAAGTCGGGGCGCGACATCGCGCTCGAGATCTGGTCGACGCCGGCGAATCTCGCCCGATGCTCGCACGCGATGGCGTCGCTGAAGTCCGCGATGCGCTGGGACGAAGAGCGCTTCGGCCGCGAGTACGACCTCGATACGTTCATGATCTTCTGCGCCGACGATTTCAACATGGGGGCGATGGAGAACAAGGGCCTCAACATCTTCAACAGCAAGCTGCTGCTGGCCGCTGCCGAGACTGCGACCGACGACGACTACCAGGCGATCGAGGCCGTCGTCGGCCACGAGTACTTCCACAATTGGACCGGCAACCGGATCACCTGCCGCGATTGGTTCCAGTTGTCGCTGAAGGAGGGTCTCACCGTCTTCCGCGACCAGGAGTTCTCGAGCGACCTGGGCTCGCGCGCCGTCGAGCGCATTGCCGCCGTCGATTTTTTGCGCACCCACCAGTTCCCGGAGGACGCCGGGCCGATGGCGCACCCGGTGCGCCCGGACGAGTTCGTCGAGATCAACAATTTCTACACGAAGACGGTCTATGAGAAGGGGGCCGAGCTGATCCGGATGCAGCAGACGCTGCTCGGCCCCGGGCGCTTCCGGCGCGGCATGGATCTGTATTTCGCGCGCCACGACGGCGAAGCGGTGACCTGCGACGACTTCGTCCAGGCGATGCAGGATGCAGGCCGCGAGGACGGCGGGCCCGATCTGACGCAGTTCAAACGCTGGTACAGCCAGGCGGGCACGCCGGTGGTGCGCGCCCGGGGCACATACGACGCCGCGGCGAGGACATACACGCTCGACGTCGAACAGGACACGGCAGGGACGCCGGGCCAGCCGGTCAAGGAGCCGTTCCACGTCCCGCTTGCCGTCGGCCTGGTCGGGCCCGACGGCCGCGATCTGCCGCTGCGTCTCGCCGGCGAAATGCCGTCCGCGGAAACGACGCGCGTGCTCGCGCTGACCGAGCCGCGTCAATCGTTCGTCTTCGCGGACATCGCGGCGGCGCCCGTGCCGTCGCTGCTGCGCGGCTTCTCGGCGCCGGTCAAACTCGAATTCGACTACGCCGATGCCGATCTCGCGTTTCTCGCCGCCCACGACGCCGATCCGGTCAATCGCTGGGATGCGGCGCAGCGATGTTTCTGCCGCGCGATTCTCGCCGGAGCCGCACATTGCGCCGCCGGCTTATCGCCGGTCCTTCCGCCGGCTCTGGTAGCGCTGATCGGAAAGCTCCTGACCGACCGGAGCGCCGACCCGGCGTTGCTCGCGTTGGCGCTGACGCCTCCCGACCTCTTCTACCTCGCCAGCCTGGTCGACACGATCGACGTCGACGCACTTGTCGGGTCGCGCGATTCCGTCGTGCGCGAGATCGCGCATGCCGCGCGGCATGCGTTCGAACGAGCCTTCACCGCCGGACATGCGCACGCAGGCTACGCACCGACACAGACGCAGATCGGGCCGCGGATGCTCCGCAACGTGTGCCTTCGTTATCTCGGCGCGATCGACGACGCCGCCGTGCGCGCGCTGGCCGTCGCGCAGTTCGACGGCGCCGACAATATGACCGATACGATCGCGGCGCTGGTCGCGGTCAACCATGCGATGGCACCGGAGCGCGCGGCGCTGTTTGCCCGATTCGAGACGAGGTGGCGCGACGAGCCGCTCGTGCTCGACAAGTGGTTTGCGCTGCAGGCGCTCTCGCACCGGCCGGACACGCTTCCCCGCGTGCGTTCGCTGCTCGCGCATCCCCGATTCAACGTCCGCAACCCCAATCGGGTCCGCTCGCTGCTGGGGGCGTTTGCGCTGCGCAACTGGCCCGGCTTCCATGCCGCCGACGGCGGCGGCTACGCGTTCGTCGCCGAACAGGTGCTGGCACTGGATCCGATCAATCCGCAGATCGCGGCGGCGCTCGCCGGCGCGTTCGGCCAGTGGCGCCGCTTCGCCGGATCGCGGCGGCTGCAACAAAGGGCCGCGCTCGA
>JAAFGU010000184.1 GCA_010365205.1 Aromatoleum sp.
GCCCCGGCGAGCTGGCGGCAGCGGTCGATCAGATGCTGGTCCGGATCGATCGCGTGATGCGCCGTGTGCGCGAGCGTGGCGACGGGCTCGCGGATGCTGGCGCGGTCGGGACCGTGCCGCGGGCCGCGCGCCATCCGCGTGATGACGGCTCCTTTCACCTGTTCCTGCAGATCGAGGACTGCGTCGTAGGTCTCACGCCGGAGATCGGTCCGGAACGCCGCGATTTCGCTCCAGGTCGCACGCGCGACCAGTGCTTTGCGCCAGCGCCGCAATGCCACCGGAATCACGCGGCGGACGCCCGGGTGCAGCCGGATCAGCGGCACGAACATCTCCTCGGCGACCCAGTCGATGCCCAAGCCCGGGCGATGCGTCTCGACGTCGGCAATGAGGGAAAGAGCGTGCACGATGTCGCCCAGCGATGAAGGACGCACGACGAGAACGGCGCTCATCGCGAACCGTTGCCGCGTGAAACGCCGTAAAATGCGGCCTCTTTCATCCTGCGCGGCGCCAACGGCTCCGCGATCGTCTCGCGCATGTCCGGGCCGCTCCCCTTGAGCCTCTGTGTTATCACGCAGGACGCCGCGGCGCAGCTCGCGGAATGTCTCGCATCGGCGCCGTTCGCGGGCGAGATCGTCGTCGTCGATTCGGGTAGCCGCGATGATACCGTGGAAATCGCCCGCCGCTGCGGCGCCCGCGTCATCGAGCACGATTGGCAGGGCTTCGGCGCGCAGAAGAATTTCGCGGTTGCGCAAGCGGCCAACGACTGGGTGCTGTGCCTCGACGCCGATGAACGGGTGACGCCGGAACTCGCCGCCTCGATCGTCGCGGTGATGCCCGCGCCGGCGGCAGCAGCCTACGCGCTAGCCAGGCGCAACCGCTTCCTGGGCCGCTGGCTTCGCCACGGAGAAGGCTATCCGGACTGGAATACGCGGTTGTTCGACCGCCGCCGCGCGCGCTGGAGCGACGACGCCGTGCACGAGCATGTTGTCGTCGACGGCGACACCGCGCGGCTGGCGGGCGATCTTCTCCATCTGTCGGCGGAATCGCTCGATGCGTATGTCGCGAAACAGAATCGCTACACGACGTTGCAAGCCGAGGCGATGCACGCGCGCGGCGAACGGGTCGGAGTGGTGCGCCTCGTCCTGTCGCCGCTGGTCCGTTTCGTCCGCTTTTATGTCGTCAGACTCGGCTTTCTCGACGGCGCGGCCGGTTTCGCCCACATCGCGATCGGCAGCTTCGCCAGTTTCCTGAAGTACGCGAAACTGCGCGCGCTGGCCGCCGGACCGATCCGATGAGCGCCCCGCCGCGACACGTTCTGGTCACCGGCGCGGCCGGTTTCATCGGCATGCACGCCGCGGAGCGGCTGCTGGCGGCGGGCGCCGAGGTCACCGGTGTGGACGACTTCGATCCTTACTACGACGTCGCGCTGAAGGAAGCGCGGCTCGCGCGGCTCGCCGGCCGCCCGCGGTTCCGCTTCGTCCGCGCCGATCTCGCCGAGGAAAAGGACGCGGCGGCGCTCTTCGGCGACGGCGGATTCACGCATGTCCTGCACCTCGCCGCGCAACCGGGCGTCCGCTATTCGCTGGTCAATCCGCAGGCGTACGTTCGCAATAATCTCGTGGCGTTCGGCCACGTGCTCGACGGTTGCCGACGCGCGTGTGTCGCGCACCTCGTCTACGCGTCGAGCTCGAGCGTGTATGGCGCGAACCATACGCTGCCGTACTCGGAGGACCAGAACGTCGATCACCCGGTAAGCTTCTACGCGGCGACGAAAAAAGCCAACGAACTGATGGCGCACAGCTACAGTCATCTGTACCGGCTGCCGACGACCGGTCTGCGTTATTTCACCGTCTACGGACCCTGGGGTCGACCCGACATGTCGCCTTCGCTGTTCGCGCAGGCGATCCTCGCCGGCACGCCGATCCGCGTGTTCAACCACGGCACGATGCGGCGCGACTTCACCTATGTCGACGACATCGTCGAAGGCACGATTCTCGCGCTCGAAAGGCCGCCTGCCGGCGACGCGGCGCCGTACGCCGTCTACAACATCGGCAACCACGAAGCGGTGGAACTGGAGACCTTCATCGCGATCCTCGAACGCTCGCTCGGAAAGAAGGCGATCAAGGAGTACGCGCTGATGCAGCCGGGCGACGTGCCGGCGACCTTTGCGGCCATCGACCGTCTGGCCGCGCTCACCGGTTTTGTGCCGCGTACCCCGCTCGCCGAGGGGCTCGCCCGCTTCGTCGACTGGTACCGCGCGTACTACGGGAGACCCGCGGCCTGACGCTTGTGCGGTGGTAAAATCGCCCGCTTCCGGCGCGGTTCGCATGCCAGACCGGCCATTCTCGATTCCGTTCTCATTCCTCGGCTTCCATGATTCTCGTCACCGGCGGCGCCGGATTCATCGGCGCAAACTTCGTGCTCGACTGGCTGGCGCAGGGCGGCGAGCCGGTGGTCAATCTGGACAAGCTCACCTACGCCGGCAATCTCGGCAACCTCGCACCGCTCAAGCACGACGCACGGCACGTGTTCGCCCGCGGCGACATCGGCGACCGCGCGGTTGTCGAGGCGCTGCTGAGGACGCACCGCCCGCGCGCGATCGTCAATTTCGCGGCCGAGAGCCACGTCGATCGCTCGATCCACGGGCCGGCCGAATTCATCGCCACCAACATCGTCGGAACCTTCAACCTGCTCGAGGCGGTCCGCGGCTGGTGGTCAGCGCTGCCCGATGCCGAGCGCGCCGCCTTCCGTTTCCTGCACGTGTCGACCGACGAGGTTTACGGGTCACTCGGCCCGGCGGACCGGCCGTTCAGCGAGACGACCGCGTTCGCGCCGAACAGCCCGTACTCGGCGTCGAAAGCCTCCTCGGACCATCTGATTCGCGCATACCACCATACGTACGGATTGCCGACGCTGACGACGAACTGCTCGAACAATTACGGCCCGCTCCAGTTCCCCGAAAAACTCGTTCCGCTGATGATCGTCAACGCGATCGCCGGCAAGCCATTGCCGGTGTACGGCGATGGCCGGAACGTCCGCGATTGGCTGTACGTTGGCGACCACTGCGCGGCAGTCCGCGCGGTGCTTGCGGGAGGCCGCGTCGGCGAAATCTACAACGTCGGCGGCAATTCGGAACGCAAGAACCTCGACGTCGTGCGGACGATCTGCGAAATTCTGGCGCAGGAGCTTCCCGGCCGCGATTACGCAGCGCTGATCACGTTCGTCGAGGATCGGCCGGGTCACGACCTTCGTTACGCAATCGACCCGGCGAAGATATGCGCCGAACTCGGCTGGGCGCCCGTGGAGACGTTCGAATCCGGCATGCGGCGGACGATCCGCTGGTATCTCGACCATGCGGCGTGGCTCGCCGCCGTTGCGAGCAAGGAGTATCGGCAATGGATCTCGCTCAACTACGCAGCCGGCATGGCGTGAACCGGGCGCGGCGATGAAACGCAAGGGCATCATCCTCGCAGGCGGCTCCGGCACGCGGCTGTATCCGGTGACCCAGGTCGTGTCGAAACAGCTGCTGCCCGTTTACGACAAGCCGATGATTTACTACCCGTTGTCGACGCTGATGATGGCGGGCATCCGCGACATCCTGCTGATTTCGACGCCCGAGGATACGCCCCGGTTTGCGCAGCTTCTGGGTGACGGCGCGAAGTGGGGACTCAACCTGCAGTACGCGGTGCAGCCGTCGCCGGACGGCCTGGCGCAGGCATTCGTCATCGGCCGCGAGTTCGTCGGCGGCGCGGCGGCGGCGCTGGTGCTCGGCGACAACATCTTCTACGGCCACGATCTTTCGGTGCAGCTCGCCCGCGCCAACGCGCAGGCGAGCGGCGCCACCGTATTCGCCTATCGCGTCTCCGATCCGGAGCGTTACGGCGTCGCGGAGTTCGACGCCTCCGGACGCGTCATCAGCCTGGAGGAAAAGCCGAAGCAGCCCCGATCCAACTACGCGGTCACCGGACTCTATTTCTATGACAATCGCGTGCTCGATGTTGCAGCGAACCTCGAGCCGTCGGCGCGCGGCGAGTTGGAGATCACCGACGTCAACCGCGCGTACCTCGACTGGGATGAACTCGCATGCGAAGTGCTCGGGCGCGGAATGGCCTGGCTCGATACCGGCACACACGAATCGCTGCTGGAAGCGTCGCAGTACATCGAGACAATCGAACGGCGGCAGGGACTCAAGATCGCCTGCCCCGAGGAAATCGCGTACCGGTTGGGCTACATCGGCGCGGCCGAGCTGGAGCAGCTTGGCCAGTCGATGGCGAAAAACGCGTACGGCCGATACTTGCTCGCGCTGCTGAAGGAACCGGTGGTTCGATGAAAATCGTGCCGACCATCCTGCCCGACGTCAAGCTGATCGAACCGCGCGTGTTCGGCGACGAGCGCGGCTTTTTCTTCGAATGCTGGAACCGGCGCGCGCTCGCGGAGGCGGGCCTCGACGCGGATTTCGTGCAGGACAATCATTCGCGGTCCGGTCGCGGAGTCCTGCGCGGGCTGCACTACCAGATCGAGCACGCGCAGGGCAAGCTGGTCCGGGTCATCGTCGGCGAGGTATTCGACGTGGCCGTCGATCTGCGCCGTTCGTCACCGACGTTCGGGCGCTGGGTTGGCGTCACGCTGTCGGCAGATAACAGGCGCATGCTGTGGGTGCCGCCGGGCTTCGCGCACGGTTTTGTCGCCGTGTCGGAATCCGCCGACTTTCTCTACAAGGCGACCGACTACTGGGAGCCGGCACACGAGCGCACGCTGCTGTGGAACGATCCCGCGCTCGGCATCGACTGGCCGTTGACGGCCCCCCCGACGATCGCTGCCAAGGACGCCGCGGGCGTGCCGCTGGCTGCCGCCGATACCTATCCCTGAAGGCCGATCGCGACCGATGCGACGACCGACGATCCTTCTCACCGGTGCGGGCGGGCAGTTGGGCGGTGAACTCGCGCCGCTGCTCGCGGCGCATGGAGACGTGGTCGCCACCGACCGCGCGACGCTCGATCTCGCCGATCCGGACGCCATCGTCGCCGCGGTCCGCGGCGCCAGGCCGACACTCATCGTCAATGCCGGCGCGTACACCGCCGTCGACGTCGCCGAACGGGAATTCGCGCTCGCGCATGCGGTCAACGCGCGCGCACCCGGCATTCTAGCCGAGGAAGCGAAGCGGATCGGCGCCGTGCTGATCCATTACTCGACCGATTATGTGTTCGACGGTGCGCGGACGACGCCCTATCCGGAAGAGGCGCCGACCGGCCCGCTGAATGCCTACGGGGCGAGCAAGCTCGAGGGGGAGCACGCGGTCGCGGCCGCGGGCGCGCACGCGCTGGTCTTCCGGACGAGCTGGGTCTACGGGTTCACGGGAAAGAATTTCCTGGTAACGATTCGCCGTCTCGCCGGCGTGCGCGACGAACTGCGGATTGTCGCCGATCAGACCGGCGTTCCGAACTGGAGCCGCGCGCTCGCCGAGGCGACGGCGCGGGTCGTCGCGGTCG
>JAAFGU010000002.1 GCA_010365205.1 Aromatoleum sp.
CGCTGCGCAAAGCCCGGGCGACCGCGCGCGTCGCCGACATCTGCATCGAACTCGGGATGGCACGCCGATGAAGCACAAGGTCAAGCGCGTCCATTTCGTCGGCATCGGCGGCGCCGGCATGAGTGGCATTGCCGAGGTGCTGGTCACGCAGGGTTACGTCGTGTCGGGCTCGGACCTGGTGGCAAGTGCCGCCACCAGGCGCCTCGCGGGGCTTGGCGTGACGATTGCGATCGGACACGCTGCAGCCAACGTTGCCGGCGCGGACGCCGTCGTCGTGTCGACGGCGGTCGCGGCGGACAACCCGGAGGTCGTCGCCGCCCGCGAGAAGGGCGTTGCCGTCGTCCCGCGCGCGCTGATGCTCGCCGAATTGATGCGGTTGAAACAGGGCATCGCGGTTGCCGGCACGCACGGCAAGACGACGACGACCAGTCTGATCGCTTCGGTGCTCGCCGAAGGCGGTCTCGATCCGACGTTCGTCATCGGCGGGCGGCTGCTCTCTGCCGGGGCCAACGCGCGGCTTGGCAAGGGCGACTTTCTCGTCGCCGAAGCCGACGAGAGCGACGCGTCGTTCCTGTACCTGCAACCGGTGCTGGCGGTGATCACCAACATCGACGCCGACCACATGGAGACTTACGATCACGACTTCGCCAAGCTCACGCGCGCATTCGTCGACTTCGCGCAGCGGCTGCCGTTTTACGGCGTCGCCGTGCTGTGCATCGACGACGACAACGTGCGCGAGATCGCCCCGGCCATCGCGAAGGCGGTCGTCACCTATGGCCTTGCCGAGGACGCGCAAATCCGTGCCACCGGCGTCGAGTACGCCGCCGGCAGTATGCGCTTCGTCGCGCGCGCGGCCGGGGCGAGGGATCTTCCCGTCGAGCTGAATCTGCCCGGCGTTCACAACGTCCAGAACGCGCTCGCGGCGATCGCGATCGGCCGCGAGGTCGGCGTCGCCGATGCCGCGATCGTAAAGGCGCTGGCGGAATTCAACGGCGTCGCGCGCCGGTTCCAGCGCTACGGCGAGATTGCGCTAGACGGCGGCGGCGCGTTCACGCTGATCGACGACTACGGACATCACCCGGCCGAGATGGCGGCGACCATCGCCGCGGCGCGCGGAAGTTTCCCCGGTCGCCGGCTCGTGCTCGCGTTCCAGCCGCATCGCTATACCCGGACCCGCGACCTGTTCGAGGACTTCGTCAAGGTGCTGTCGACCGTCGATGCGCTGATCCTGACCGACGTCTATCCGGCGGGCGAAGCGCCGATCGTCGCGGCGGACGGTCGCTCCCTCGCGCGCGCCGTGCGCGTCGTCGGCCGGGTCGAGCCGTTGTTCGTCGAGATCGTCGCCGACGTTCAGGCGGCCATCCGGACGATCGCGCAGGACGGCGACGTCGTCGTGACGATGGGCGCCGGATCGATCGGCCAGGTGCCTCCGCTCCTAGCCGGTGCGGCATGATGATGATCGAACCGCTGACGTTTTCCACGTTGCGCGGCACGTTGAAGCGCGACGAGCCGCTCGCGCGCTACACCAGCTGGCGTTGCGGCGGCCGTGCCGACCGCTTCTATGTGCCGGCCGATCGCGAGGATCTGGCCGAGTTCGTCGGCCAACTGCCGCCGACGGAACCGCTACTCGTGATCGGCCTGGGCAGCAACCTGCTGATCCGCGACGGCGGCGTGCGCGGCACCGTGATCGTCATGCATGCAGGGCTTAACGCGCTCGACATGCGCGACGATTTCCTCTACGCCGAGGCCGGCGTTGCCAGCCCCAAGGTCGCGCGCTTCGCGGCAACGCACGGATTGGCCGAGGCCGAGTTCTTGGCCGGCATCCCCGGAACCGTGGGCGGTGCGCTGGCGATGAATGCCGGTTGCTATGGCGGCGAAACGTGGCGGTACGTGGGGCGGGTCGAGGTGCTGACGCGTGCCGGAACCTTCGTGCGGCGAGCACCCGCCGACTACGCGATCGGCTATCGCTCGGTGCGCCGCGCCGACGGTGCCCCGGCGGACGGCGTGTTCACTGCCGCGTGGTTCGCGTTCCCGCCGGGCGAGGCGCTCGCCGCGCGGGAGCGGATCAAGGAGCTCCTGCAGCGCCGGATCGCCACGCAGCCGCTCGAGTTGCCGAATGCGGGCAGCGTATTTCGCAATCCGCAGGGCGATCATGCGGCGCGGCTGATCGAGAGCTGCGGGCTCAAGGGCTACACGGTGGGCGGCGCGCAGGTGTCGGAGAAGCACGCCAACTTCATCGTGAATCCGCAGGGGCGAGCGCGCGCGTCCGAGATCGAGGCGGTCATCGCCCACGTGCGCGAAACCGTGCATACGCGGACAGGCGTCGACCTGGAGCCGGAAGTACGTGTGGTGGGCGAACCCGGATGAGCGAATTCGGCAAAGTCGCCGTGCTCATGGGCGGGCCTTCGTCTGAACGGGAGATTTCGTTCCTGTCCGGCAACGCGGTGTTAGGGGCGTTGCGCGGAAAGGGTGTCGATGCGCATGCGTTCGATCCGTCAGAACGCGATCTGTGGGAACTGAAGCGTGACGGTTACTCCCGTGTATTCATCGCGCTGCACGGACGTTTCGGCGAGGACGGCACCGTGCAGGGCGCGTTGGAGACGCTGCACATTCCGTATACCGGCAGCGGCGTGATGGCCTCGGCGCTGGCGATGGACAAGTGGCGGACGAAGCTCGTCTGGTCCGCAAGCGGCGTTCCGACGCCGCGCTACCGGGTGGTCGACGCACAGACAGATTGGATGCGCATCGTTGCCGAGATGGGTCTGCCGCTGATCGTGAAGCCGGCGCGCGAGGGCTCGACCATCGGCATCACGAAAGTCGGCGCCGTCGATCACGGCGAGCTCGCGCTCGCCTATGACGCGGCAGCGACGCACGACGATCTCGTTCTTGTCGAGGAGTTCGTCGCCGGCACCGAGCTGACTGCGTCGATCGTCGGCGGCCGCGCGCTGCCGCTGATCCGGATCGAGGCGCCGCTGGGCAACTACGACTATCACAACAAGTATTTCTCCGACGAGACGAAGTACTACTGCCCGTGCGGGCTGCCGGAAGCGAAGGAGCGCGAGATTCTCGCGGCGTCGCTCGCAGCGTTCCGCGTCGTCGGCTGCAGCGGCTGGGGCCGGCTCGATCTGATCCTGAAGGCGGACGGTTCCTTCGAGTTCCTCGAGGTGAACACGTCGCCCGGCATGACCGGTCACTCGCTGGTGCCGATGGCGGCGAAAGCAGCGGGCGTGCCGTTCGCCGACCTTTGCATCGAAATCTTGCGGGGCGCTCATGTGGGATGACCCGAGGCAGCTCAATGCCGCTGCCCTTTGGGTCGCGCTCATCGCCGCCGCGCTGCTGGCGTGGAGCGGGTTCGCGTGGCTCGCGCGACAGCCCGCGTTCGCCTTCCGCGAGGTCGTCGTCCGCGGGCCGCTCGAGCGAACGAACGCGGCCCATCTCGAAGCCGTCATTCGCGACGAACTCAGCGGCACGTTTTTCACGATGGGCATGGAGCGGGCGCGGGCATCTCTGTCCCGCGTGCCGTGGGTGCGCAACGTCGCGCTGCGACGGCATTGGCCGCAGCGTCTCGAGGTGACGGTCGAGGAGCACGCGCCGCTTGCGCGCTGGAACGAGGCGGCGCTAGTCAACGCGCAAGGCGAGGTGTTTGCGGCTGACTACGCCGGCGAGTTGCCGTCGTTCTTCGGGGCGGATGGCAGTGCGACGGAAGTGGCCCGGCGCTATCGCGAATGGGGCGAGGCGCTCGCGCCCCTCGCGCTGTCCGTGCGCGAAGTCAAGCTGTCGCCGCGTGGGGGGTGGCAATTGAAGGCGAACGGCGAGAGCGGGCCGCTCGACATCGAACTCGGGCGCGAGGAGCCGTCGGCGCGGCTCGCGCGCTTTGTCGCGGTGTGGGGGCGCACGGTAGAGGCGCTGGCAAAGGCGGGCACGAGGATCGGACACGTCGACTTGCGCTACCGCAATGGATTCGCTGCGCGCGTTCCGGGGTTCACGGAACGTCCGCAGAAGAAGGGGGCGACGCAATCGCGGAAGGAGGCGCCGCGCTCGCCGCTCGCGCCCGTGGACGTGCATGGCGACGCGAGCGGGAACGCGAGGCTGGCAATGTCGGAACCAGGGGATGTGAGCGAATGGTGAAAGAAAACAAGAATCTGATCGTCGGCCTCGACATCGGGACGTCGAAGATCGTTGCCATCGTCGCCGAAGTGTCCCCCGATGGTGTCCTCGACATCATCGGCATCGGTACGCAGCCGTCGCGCGGGCTCAAGAAGGGCGTCGTCGTCAACATCGAGGCGACGATGGCCTCGATCCAGCGGGTGCTGGAGGAGGCCGAACTGATGGCCGACTGCCGGATCACCGAGGTTTACACCGGCGTCGCCGGCAGCCACATCCGCAGCCTGAATTCCAGCGGTATGGTGGCGATCAAGGAGAAGGAGGTCACGCAGGCCGATATCGACCGCGTCGTCGACACGGCGAAGGCAATTGCCATTCCGAACGACCAGCAGATCCTGCACATCCTGCCGCAGGAATTCATCATCGACGGCCAGGACGACGTGCGCGAGCCGCTCGGCATGAGCGGCGTCCGGCTCGAGGTCAAGGTCCACATCGTCACCGGTGCCGTGTCCGCGGTCGAGAACATCGTCAAATGCGTGCGCCGCTGCGGGCTCGAAGTGAAGGACGTGATTCTTCAGCCGCTTGCGTCGTCGATCGCAGTGCTGAACGACGACGAGAAGGATCTCGGCGTCTGCCTGATGGACATCGGCGGCGGAACGACCGACATCGCCGTGTTCGCCAATGGCGCGATCCGGCATACCGCGGTCATCCCGATCGCGGGCGACCAGGTGACCAACGACATCGCGATGACGCTGCGTACGCCGACCAAGGAGGCGGAGGAGTTGAAGCTTCGCCACGGTTGCGCGCTGCGTCAGCTCGCCGACCCGAACGACGTGATCGAGGTCCCTGGAGTGGGCGATCGCCCGCCGCGCAAGTTGTCGCGGCAGACGCTGGCCGAAGTCATCGAACCGCGGATCGAGGAGCTCTATTCGCTGGTGCAGGCCGAACTGCGCCGCTCCGGATTCGAGGAACTGCTGTCGTCGGGAATCGTCCTCACCGGCGGATCGGCGCTGCTCGCCGGCATGACGGAGCTGGGCGAGGAGGTCTTCCACCTCCCCGTGCGCATTGGTGTGCCGGCCTACGTCGGCGGTCTGGCGGACGTCGTGCGCAGCCCGCGCTACGCGACGGCGGTGGGGCTGCTGCTCGAAGGGCGCGATCAGTACTTGCGCGGGCTCGCGGCGCGCGCGCAGACGTCGGGACTGGGCGGTGTCGCGGAGCGGATGAAGCAATGGTTCAAGGCGAATTTCTAGGCGGGCGAACGTGAAGCTTCGCTCTCGTCCGAACGGTCTTCCCTGGGATCGCTGGCGGTGCCGGCGGATCGCAGGCGGAAAGGTGGAAACAGCGGGTGTGAACAGCGCGTGAAAACAGCGACAACGACAACTACAGCGGCATTCAGGGTTTCTTCGACAGGATGAAAGGAGCGCACCATGTTTGAAATCATCGATCACGACCCGCAGGAAGGGGCAATCATCAAAGTCATCGGCGTCGGCGGCTGCGGGGGCAACGCGGTCGACCACATGATCGGCCGCGGTCTCGCCGGCGTGGAGTTCATCTGCGCGAACACCGATGCGCAGGCGCTGAAGCGCTCGACGGCGCGGACGCAGCTGCAACTCGGCAGCACGCTGACCCGCGGTCTGGGTGCCGGCGCACGGCCGGAGATCGGGCGCGACGCCGCCAACGAGGACCGCGACCGCATCGCCGAACTGATCGATGGTGCCGACATGCTGTTCATCACCGCGGGCATGGGCGGAGGTACCGGCACCGGCGCGGCGCCGGTGATTGCCGACATCGCGAAAAGCATGGATATCCTGACGGTGGCCGTCGTGACGCGGCCGTTCGCCTTCGAAGGCAAGCGGCAGAAGGTGGCGCAAACGGGGATCGAGGAACTGGCGAAGAAGGTCGATTCGCTGATCATCATTCCCAATGACAAGTTGATGGAAGTCCTGGGCGAGGACGTCTCGGTGCTCGATGCCTACGCGTCGGCCAACGATGTCCTGCACGGCGCGGTGTCCGGGATCGCCGAGGTGATCAACAACGCGGGTCTGGTCAACGTCGACTTTGCCGACGTCCGCACCGTGATGGCCGAAGTCGGCATGGCGATGATGGGCTCGGCGACGGCGTTCGGCGCCGATCGCGCCCGGGCCGCGGCGCAGCAGGCGGTCAAGAGCCCGCTGCTGGAGGACATCAACCTCCTCGGCGCGCGTGGCGTGCTGGTCAACATCACCGCGTCGGCCGGTCTCAAGATGAAGGAGTATCACGAGGTCATGAACACCATCAAGGAGTTCACCGCCGAGGACGCGATGGTGATCGTCGGCACCGTGATCGACGACGCGATGGAGGACCGGTTACGGGTGACGATGGTCGCCACCGGCCTCGGCGGCTCGCTGGCCCAGGCGAAACGCCCGCCGAAGCTCGAGGTGCTCGAAGGCGTCGGCGTGACGCAACGCACGGGTACGGATGGCGTCGGCGTCTCGATCGAGCGTATCGACTACGAGAACCTCGACCAGCCGGCCGTGATCCGCCGAGCGCCTCGTCGCGGGGCCGCCCATGCATCCCCGGGCATCGACGCCTCGGAGATTCCGGCGTTCCTGCGCAAGCAGGCGGACTGAGCCCGAGGCTTCCGGCCGCGCACCGACGCGCGCGGCCGGCCCCTTCTCGAGCACGTGCAGCGAGGCGCCGACGATGCTAGAATGCTTGCCTAAATCCTTGAACCAGTACGGAAATTGCGGTGGCAATCGCGGTTGAGTCGATTATGCTGAAACAGCGGACCCTCAAATCCACCATCAAGACGACCGGCGTCGGTCTTCACACGGGCGCACGGGTCGATCTCGTGCTGCGTCCCGCGGCACCCGACACCGGCGTCGTGTTTCACCGCAGTGATCTCGAGCGGTCAGCCCCAATCCCCGCGGATGCGCTGCACGTCGGCGACACGCGGCTGTCATCCACGCTGAAGCGGGAAGGCGCAAGCGTATCGACGGTCGAACATATCATGTCGGCGCTGGCAGGGCTCGGCATCGACAATCTGCACGTCGACGTGGCCGGGCCCGAAATCCCGATCATGGATGGCAGCGCCGGTCCCTTCGTGTTCCTGCTCCAGTCGGCCGGCATCGTCGAGCAGGAGGCGCCGAAGCGCTATCTCAAGATCGTCGAGACGGTCGAGGTGAAGGACGGCGACAAGTGGGCGCGGTTCGATCCGTTCAACGGATTCAAACTCGACTTCACGATCGACTTCCCGCACCCGGTCTTCGGCTCCGAGAATCGTCATGTCGCGATCGATTTCGCCGAGCATTCGTATGTGAAGGAAGTGGCGCGCGCGCGAACGTTCGGCTTCATGCAGGATGTGGAGGCGATGCGCGCGGCAGGCCTCGGCCTCGGCGGCAGCCTGCAGAACGCGATCGTCCTGGACGAGTACCGCGTGCTCAATGCCGAGGGGCTGCGCTACGACAACGAGTTCGTCCGCCACAAGGTGCTCGACGCAATCGGCGACCTCTACCTGCTCGGCCACCCGCTGATCGGTCAGTACACGGCGTACAAATCGGGTCATACGCTCAACAACGCGCTCGCGCGCACGCTGCTCGCGCGGCGGGATGCGTACGCTCTGGTAACGTTCGCCGAGCCCACCGAGGTGCCGCGGGCATTCCGCGACTGGCAGCTCGCGGCGGCCTGACCCTCGCCGGAACGCCGGAACGCCGGAACGCGGCGCCGCGAGGCGCTGGCGGACCAGAGACGCGGGAGTTTCCGTGCTCGAGGGTTTGATCGCCCCGTGTCCCGGATCTGCTCGCACCGCACTCCCATGGTCCTCGTCCGGCTGTTCCTGTTCCTCGCTCTGGCAACGATTGTCGTCGCCGGCATCCTCTATCTGTTCAAGAGAGACCGCCGCTATCTCGTTTTCATCGGGCGGGCCATCAAGTACACGATCCTGCTGCTGGCGGGTGTTTTGCTGTTCTATGCCTTCGAGCGGGCGCTGATCCTGCTGTGAGCGGCGGCGCCAGTGGCTAGCCGGCCCGGCGGAGAAATCGATCGAGCGCGGACTTGAGCGGCCCCGGCGGAAGATCCCGGGCGAGCCCGGCAAGAGGTCGCAATGCCGCCCTATCTATCGGATTCATAATGTGTTTCTCGACAGGCCGCGGCTCAACCCGAACTTGCACTCGCACCCGTATTCCAGTAAATTCCCAGCCTTCGCGCCGCAATTCGGCGAGAAGGTTCGGGGTGCGCTGACGGACCACGGCGGCGATGGCGCCGGCATCCGCGGCGAGTTCGAGTTCGGCGCCGCGGCCGTCGGCAACGCGGATGCGCCCGGCAAGGGGGCGCGGCAAATGCCGGCGAACGATTCCGGTCAACGCCTCTTCATGGCGTCGACGGGCGTCCCAGCCGGCTAGCGTCGCATCGGCGGCAAGAATGCGCTGCAGGGGTTGCGGGGATCGCGCCATTATCGGGGATCGCATCGCGGGCACGAAGTGTGGCGCGCGCTCCGGGCGGGGCAAAGGGAGGAACCCAATTGAACATCATTCTAATCTCCAGCGCCACGGCACGAGCGCGAACGCTGACGCTCGACTGGCGACACTGGGCAGTGGGCAGCTTCCTCCTTGCGCTCGTGTTCGTCTCGTTTACGCTCGTCTTCAACTACGTGACGCTCAAATACGCTGCCGCGACCCAGCACCCATGGCTGCAGGCGATCGTGCTGGCCGACCAGCGGCAGGAGGCGATGAAGACGCAGGAACTCGTCAACGGCCACCTCAACGCGATGGCGGTCCGGCTGGGCGAATTGCAGGCGCAGATGATGCGGCTCGACGGTCTGGGCGAACGGCTGGCCAAGGTGGCCGGGCTCAAGCCACAGGAACTGCCGTCGTTGCAGAGCGGACAGGTCCCGGGTCGCGGCGGCGCCGAATCGTCGATGCCCGCGCGCGACCTCTCCGTTGCCGAGTTCTCGGAGCTCCTCGCCAAGCTGTCGCGGCAGGTCGAGCAGCGATCCGATCAGCTCGGTGTGCTCGAGGCGCTGCTGGTCCAGGACTCGGCCAACCGTAAATTTCTGCCTACGTTCGCGCCGATCGTCGACGGCTGGTATTCGTCGAATTTCGGTGACCGGATCGATCCATTCTCGGGGCAGCAGTCGTTTCACGAAGGTGTCGACTTCCCGGCCGAGACCGGCACGCCCATCGTCGCGGCAGCCAGCGGCAAGGTCGTGGCGGCGGGCTACCACGCCCAATATGGTAAAATGCTCGAAATCGACCACGGCAACGGGCTTGTCAGCCGCTATGCCCATACGTCGCAGCTGCTCGTAACCGAGGGCGACCTCGTGGTACGCGGCCAGCGAGTGGCGACGGTGGGTTCGACCGGACGCTCGACCGGCCCGCATCTGCATTTCGAGGTGCGGCTGAACGGAGTCCCGCAGAATCCCGCGCGGTTCCTGCAAGCCGCGAACTGATTCCCAGCTGGGCCAGCGCAGACGGAAAGAGGGGGTGAGGCGGTCCTCACCCCTTGTTTTTTGTGCCTGCGGCTTCAAGTCAGACGGATATGATCTCCAACATCCTCACCCGCATTTTCGGCAGTCGGAACGAACGGCTGCTCAAGCAGTTCGGCGCCGCCGTCAAAGAGATCAACGCGCTGGAGCCGGCGATTTCGGCGCTGACGGACGACGCCCTCCAGGCCAAGACCGCCGAGTTCAAGGAGCGCGTCGCCAAGGGCGAAACGCTGGATGATCTGCTGCCCGAGGCATTCGCCGTCGTCCGCGAGGCCGGAAAGCGCGTGCTGCAGATGCGCCATTTCGACGTTCAGCTGATCGGCGGCATGGCGCTGCACAACGGCAAGATCGCCGAAATGCGAACCGGCGAAGGCAAGACGCTCGTCGCCACGCTGCCCGCGTATCTGAACGCGATGGCCGGCAAGGGCGTGCACATCGTCACCGTCAACGATTACCTCGCCCAGCGCGATGCGGACTGGATGGGGCGCATTTACCGCTTCCTCGGGCTGACGGTTGGCGTCAACCTGTCGCAAATGGACCACCCGGCGAAACAGATCGCCTACGCCGCCGACATCACCTTCGGCACCAACAACGAATTCGGCTTCGATTACCTGCGCGACAACATGGTGTTCGAGACGTCGCAGCGGGTGCAGCGGGGCCTCGACTACGCGATCGTCGACGAGGTCGACTCGATCCTGATCGACGAGGCGCGCACGCCGCTCATCATCTCCGGCCAGGCCGACGACAACGTCGATTTGTACTACCGGTTGAACGAGCTCGTGCCGAAACTCGTCCGGCAGACGGAGGAAACAGGCCCCGGCGACTACTGGGTCGACGAAAAAGCGCATCAGGTGCTGCTGTCGGAAGAGGGCCACGAGCATGCCGAGGGGATCCTCGGCGCCGCCGGGCTGCTCGCACCGGGCTCGAGCCTGTACGACGCGCACAACATCGGGCTGATGCACCACCTGTACGCGGCGTTGCGTGCGCAAGGGCTGTACCATCGCGACCAGCACTACGTCGTCCAGGACGGCGAAGTCATCATCGTCGACGAGTTCACCGGGCGCCTGATGGCGGGCCGCCGCTGGTCTGACGGTCTGCACCAGGCGGTCGAGGCGAAGGAAGGCACGCCGATCCAGCGCGAGAACCAGACGCTCGCGTCGATCACGTTCCAGAACTACTTCCGCATGTACGGCAAGCTGGCCGGGATGACGGGCACCGCCGACACCGAGGCCTTCGAGTTCCAGCAGATCTACCACCTCGAGACGGTGGTGATTCCCACCCATATGCCGATGGTGCGCCAGGACGAGAACGACCAGGTATTCCGGACGTTCCAGGAAAAGGTCGACGCGATCATCGCCGACGTCAAGGATTGCTGCCAGCGTGGCCAGCCGGTGCTGGTGGGCACGACGTCGATCGAGAACTCCGAACTGCTGTCGACGTTCCTCACGAAGGAAAAACTCACGCACGAAGTGCTCAACGCAAAGCAGCATGCGCGCGAGGCCGAGATCGTCGCGCAGGCGGGCAAGTCAAAGGCGATCACGATCGCGACCAACATGGCCGGCCGTGGTACCGACATCGTGCTGGGCGGCACGCTCGAACCGTTGATCCTGAAACTGCGCGACGACCCGACGTTGCCGGAGGCCGACAAGGAGCGCGAAATCGCGAAGTTGCGCGCCGAATGGCAGGTCCGCCACGAGGCGGTCGTCGCCGCCGGCGGTCTGCACATCGTCGGGACCGAACGACACGAGTCGCGCCGGATCGACAACCAGCTGCGCGGCCGTTCGGGGCGCCAGGGCGACCCCGGCAGTTCGCGCTTCTACCTGTCCCTCGAGGACCCGTTGCTGCGCATCTTCGGCGGCGAACGGCTCGGCACGATCATGCAGAAATTGAAAATGCCGGACGGGGAGCCGATCGAGCATCCCATCGTCAACCGGTCGATCGCGAAGGCGCAGAACCGAGTCGAATCGCGCAACTTCGACACGCGGAAACAGCTGCTCGAGTACGACGACGTGGCGAACGACCAGCGTCGCGTCATCTATCAGCAGCGCAACGAGCTCCTCGAAAGCACGGACATCGCCGATACCATACGATCGATGATCGCCGGCCTGACCGACGAGACGGTACGGCGCTACGTGCCGCCGGAATCGGTCGAGGAGCAGTGGGACATTCCCGGACTCCAGGCGGCACTTGCCGCGGATTTCCACCTTCAGGCCGCCGTCGGCGAGTGGATGAAGAACGAGCCGGAGCTCAACGACGAAATCATGCGTGAACGCCTGACGCAGACGGCGCTCGCCCAGTACGCGGGCAAGGAAGCCGAGGTCGGTCCGGACCTGATGCGCCAGTTCGAGCGCAGCCTGATGCTGCAGACGCTCGATCAGCAGTGGCGCGATCACCTGGCGAACCTCGACCACCTGCGCCAGGGCATCCACCTGCGCGGCTATGCGCAGAAGAATCCCAAGCAGGAGTACAAGCGCGAAGCGTTCGAGCTCTTCTCCGACATGCTCGACCGGATCAAGCAGGAAGTCGTCAAGATCGTGCTGACGGTGCAGGTGCGTTCGCAGGAAGACGTGCAGGCAGTCGAGGAAGCGCCGGCGGTCTCGAACGTCAAATACCACCACGCCGACTACGACGAGGCGCTCGCCGTCGCCGCCGACGCTCCGCCGGTCGCGGCGGCACCGTTCGTCCGTTCCGGGCAGAAGGTCGGCCGCAACGATCCGTGCCCGTGCGGCTCCGGCAAGAAATACAAACAGTGTCACGGCCGGCTGGGATAGCGCTTCACGATGTCGGGTATCGTCCGTCGAGCCTGAAATCCGCGAATCCCGCCATGCCCGTCCGCTACACGCCGCCTGCCCCTGCGTCGCTGCTGCCGGTACCGGGCGTGGCGCTTGGGACGGCCGCGGGGAAGATCAAGACCTGGCAACGCGACGACGTCCTGCTCGCCGTGTTCGATCCCGGCACGACGGCCGCGGGCGTCTTCACCCAGAATCGCTTCTGCGCGGCACCCGTCATCGTGTGTCGACGCCACCTCGCCGCTTCCGGCCGAATCCGCGCATGGGTGGTCAACGCCGGCAATGCCAATGCCGGGACCGGCGCTCGTGGCGTCGCCGACGCCCAGACTTGCTGCACCGCGGTCGCGTCGATGCTGGGCTGCACATCGGAAGAGGTGCTCCCGTTCTCGACCGGCGTGATCATGGAGCCGCTGCCGGTCGCGAAGATCGTCGCGGCGCTGCCTGCCGCGCAAGCCACACTGGCGCCCGATCATTGGTTCCAGGCGGTGTCCGCAATCATGACCACCGATACGGTGCCGAAGGGGGCGTCGCGCCAGGTCAACGTCTCGGGAATTCCGGTCACGGTCACCAGCATTGCCAAAGGCGCCGGCATGATTCACCCGAACATGGCGACGCTGCTGTCGTTCATGGCCACCGATGCGCCGATCGCGACCGACGTTCTTTCCGCGCTCGCGCGCGAAATCGCCGACGTGTCGTTCAACTGCGCGACCGTTGACGGCGACACGTCGACCAACGACAGCTTCGTGATCGCCGCGACGGGCGCGGCGCCGATGCCGTCGATCGAGCATGCCGGAGACCCGCGCCTCGCGCCGGTGCGCGCCGCGCTCACCGCGGTCGCGGTGGAACTCGCGCAGGCGATCGTCCGTGACGGCGAAGGCGCGACCAAGTTCATCACGATCCGTGTCGAAGGCGGCCGCGACGCCGCCGAGTGCCGGAAGATCGCGCTGGCCGTCGCCCACTCGCCGCTGGTCAAGACCGCATTTTTTGCGTCAGATCCGAATCTCGGGCGCATCGTCTGCGCGATCGGCAACGCGGCGGCGCCTGACCTCGATCCGGCGCGCGTATCGTTCTGGCTCGACGACGTGCTCGTCGTCGACAGCGGCGGCCGCGCGGCATCCTATCGCGAGGACGACGGCCAGCGGGTGATGAAGCAGGAAGAGATCGTGGTGCGTGTCGCGCTCGGCCGCGGTGCCGCGGCGGCGACCATCTGGACCTGCGACTTCTCGCACGACTACGTCAGCATCAATGCCGACTACCGCAGCTGACATGAATCCGCTCGCCGACGTCCACAAACTCCTCGCCCGCGCCGAAAGCGTGCTCGAGCGGCTCGAAGCCGTGCTGCCGCCCGCGCCGCCGGCGCCCGATTGGCGCGCCACGGCGTTTCGCTGGCGCAAGCGTGCCGGGCGGGGCCACCTGCAGGCGGTTCTGCATCCTCACGCGATTCGCACCGACGACCTGGTGGCGATCGACGAACAAAAGCGCGCGATCGACCTCAACACGCGACAGTTCATTGCCGGACTGCCCGCGAACAATGTGCTGCTCACAGGCTCGCGCGGCACCGGCAAGTCGTCGCTGGTGAAGGCCATGCTCGCGAAATACGCGGCCAAGGGCCTGCGCCTGATCGAGGTCGACAAGGGCGATCTCATCGACCTTCCGGACATCGCCGAACAGGTCGCCGGTCGGCGCGAGCGCTACATCGTCTTCTGCGACGATCTCACCTTCGACGCGGGCGAGCCCGGCTACAAGGCATTGAAGGTGATGCTGGACGGTACGGTCGCCGCAGCCGGTTCGAACGTGCTGATCTACGCGACGTCTAACCGGCGCCACCTGCTGCCGGAGTACATGAGCGAGAACCTCGAGACGAAGCACCTCGGTGACGAAGTGCACCCGGGCGAATCGGTCGAGGAAAAGATCTCGCTGTCCGAGCGTTTCGGCCTTTGGATATCGTTCTATCCGTTCAGCCAGGACGACTACCTCGCCGCGGTGGCGAGCTGGCTCGAGTCGTTCGGCGTTGTGCACGCGAAATCGGCTCGCGAAGCCGAGTCGCGCAAGCGCGACGCGCTGCAGTTTGCGTTGCAGCGCGGGTCGCGCAGCGGCCGCGTGGCGTGGCAGTTCGCCAAGAGCCATGCGGGTGCCGCGGCGCTGAAGAAGAAAACGGGCGGGTGAGCGAGTCCGCGGCCGGAAGCGGCGGCCTCGTCCGCGTCGCGGCAGCGGTCATATGGCGCCCCGACGGCCAGATCCTGCTCGCACAGCGGCCGCCGGGCAAGGCATACGCGGGGTACTGGGAATTTCCCGGCGGCAAGCTCGAGCCGGGCGAGACTCCGCGGCACGCGCTCGATCGCGAGCTCTCCGAGGAACTCGGCCTCACGGTGCGCCGAGCCGCGCCCTGGCTCGTCCAACGATTCGTCTATCCGCACGCGCACGTCGAGCTGCACTTCTTTCGCGTATTCGAATGGGGCGGCGAGCCGGTCGGGCACGATGGTCAGGCGTTCGCGTGGCAGACGCCCGGGGCGATTGCGCTCGCGCCGCTGCTGCCGGCGAACACAGGAGTGCTGCGCGCGCTCGAGCTCCCGGCGATTTACGGGATCACGATGGCCGCCGAGCTCGGGGAGACCGCGTTCCTCGCTTCCGCGCAGCGCGCATTGGGCCGCGGCCTGCGGCTCATCCAGCTCCGGGAAAAGGAGTGGCCCGATGCGCGGCAGCACGCGCTGGCCGACGCGCTGCTGGCACTGGCGCAGCCGTACCGCGCGCAGATACTGTTGAACGGCACTGCGGAGCACGCGCGGACATGGGGCTGCCACGGCGTCCACTGGACTTCGGCGGCACTGACCGCCGCTAGCGGACGGCCCCCCGGACTCCTTTGCGCCGCGTCGTGCCATACGCGGGACGATCTTGCCCGGGCGGGAGCACTGCAGCTCGATTTCGCGGTATTGGGGCCGGTGCTGGCGACGCCGACGCATCCCGGCGCCAAGATCCTCGGCTGGGACGATTTCGGCAGCATCGTCCTGGAGACGACGTTGCCGGTGTTCGCCCTCGGCGGAATGGCGCATGACGATCTCGATACGGCTGTGGCGCGCGGCGCTCACGGCATCGCGCTGCGCCGCGCCGCGTGGAGCGCGGGGCCCTAACTCGGTTCGCCGCCTTGGCGCGATTTCGATTCGTCGATTGCATCGGGAAGATCGATCGGGTCCGGTGCTTCGGCGAGCGGGACGCGATAGGCCCCGGTGGCCCAGGCGCCGACGTCGATGAGCTTGCAGCGCTCCGAGCAGAAGGGCCGCCACTTCGATGTCGGTGACCATTCGACCGGCGAGCCGCAGGTCGGGCAGGCGACGGATCGGGAAGCGGTCATGCGAGGGGCAATCGCTGCGAAGGAGCCGGGCCCAGTCGATTGTCGGTCATGTTGTTCGGGGTGCGTTCTGTTGGGCCGCGTCCGCAATTGTACGGGTCATTTCCGGTCATCCAATCCGGGACGCCGCCGCAGTTTTCAGCGAGCCGGATCAGCCGCAAATCGTCGCCGCGACCGTGCGTTCGTCCCGTGCCGGGATGACCGGTTCGCGGGGATCATCCGTGACCACATCGCCGCAGGTGCCGTACTTGGCCGATCTGCCGACGGTGGCCGAGGCCGGCGCAACGGGTTACGAAATGGTCCTCTGGATCGCGCTGTTTGCGCGGGGCGGTGCAGGGCCGGACCGGACACCAAAGATTGCAGAAATTCAGCGTTGACATAAACTTTAAACAATTAATTTGTATTGAATATAGCAAGATAAAAATGCTTGCGTGGGGCCAACCGTGGGGCCATGCGGAGAATCCCCCTTCTGCGGCGAGTCGTGACTGTGAGCGGTCAAGCAAATTTGAGCAGCAGCGATTAGCGGCGACGCAGCAGCAATGAGCGGCCGAAGGACCGCGGAATCAAATCCTTGAACTATGCGAGGCTGTTCCGCTCATCGTGATCAAACACGGCCACGACTGCTCAATCGCGCGCGATAGTTCACGCCCTGAGCGCGACCGCCTCAGCCGCCGGCCATGGCGGCGCCCGCGGGCGCCACGCCGTCATCGCTGCGCACGTACCTCTGGATCATGAAATCAGTGATCCGGTGGACGAGCTCCAGCCTGACGTGGCGGTTGTCGTCCTTGAAGCCGTGCAGCCCGCCGCTGCGCGCAATCTCGTAGCTCGGAAAATAGTCGACGTGGCGGAAGGAGTGGCAAAGCAATTCAGCGCAGACGCGCAGCACTGATTTGGAGAACTCGTTGGCAGTGACGCAGTCCGCCGTCGAAAACGTGCTGCCGATCGGCACCGGGGAGACCGTCAGGATCACCTTGATGCCGCGTTCGACGAGCAGGGAAACGGCCTTCTCCAGTAGTGCCATGCATTCGGAGACGTCGAGAGTGCGAAACGAATAGCGCTGCGGGCTTGCCCGTATGTGGGGGATCGGGGGCATTCGATTGAGGAAGAGCTGTGTCTGGTTGTCGAACCAGGTCTCGATCAGGCCGAGCGTGATGATCGCGTACGGCGCGGCGGGAAGCTGTGCGTAGATCGCGTCGATTTCCTTCCTGCGTTCGAGCGCCCGTTCCCGCGTCACCTCGCCGCCGGCCGGCAGCAACAGGTCCGCGTACCCGCCGCCCGAAGGAACGATCGTGCGTTCGGAAAACGGCTCCTTCGTGAACGCGAACGCGATGCGCTGGGACATCGTGCCCGGGTTGTACTCGTTCAGGAGTCCGTTGGTCCGCTTGGGCCACTCGGTCGGCGGCACCGAAAATGCCCGCGTCGGCAGAGTGAACCCCAGTGGCATCAGCGCCTCCTCGATCCCGCGCGCGAAACACGAGCCGATCGTAAAGACGGTGGCATCGGGCGAGCGACCGATTCGAAACGTCGGCCGGAATTCCGGCCACAGAAAGCCGTCGGCGCATCGCGGGTCGCCCTGGGGCGGATACGCTCTCGCGCTCTTGTTTCCGGCCGCGTTCCTGAATGCTTCGTCGAAGGGAATGTTCATCGCCGTGCTTCCGCCGGGCATCCGGCCACAAAAAATCGCTGGGACAGGATCCCGACGGCGCAAGGTCGTTTCGGTCGTCGCGGCAGCGATCGGGATTCGACTCGCGCCTGGCGCATTCGCGCCGTCCTTCCATCTTCCATGCGACCCGCACGCGAAAAGTATACCCGTACGTCGACGGACCGTGAGCGATCAACGGAATTTGAGCAGTTCTGCTGACAGTTGATCACAAGGGGCACAACAGCCCTAATATTCAATCGAACTCGGCCACTTTCGATCTCATGTGCGACGGGTTGATTGCGGCCGGTCGCGGTCGATGATGCTCTGCCATTGGTCGTCAGTCCGCGCCGTCGATCAATTCGCGTAAAAGGCGCAACGCTTATCGAAATTCCCGCCCGTCAGCGATGGCGGTCTTGGTGAAGCGCCCATGTGTCGGTTTCCGACCAGCTTTGCCCCCGTGCATCAGGGATCGCCCGTTTGTCGCCGCGCGCGCTCCGTCGTCGTAATGTGCCCAAAATGCGGCGCAACCGACCCGCGCGCCTCTAGCGACGATCCGCGGCGGCACGCGCAACACATTTCGAATCAGCGGTTCCGCGTCAATCACAGCCGGGCCCCGCTGGCTTCTTCGGTGAACAACTGGGCAACTGGCTGCGATTCTGCCCAAACGTTACCTTTTCCCGTCGGCCGTTCAATCGGTAGCGGTAGCGCCATACCTTTGCGCCGCTCGGCTGCACTTCAATGAACATCCCGCGGTCGGCAGCCACTCGTACCGCTATGCCTCGCGCTTAAGCGCCCGAATGCGCGTATCGGACCGTCCCATTGTTGCCCTTTCCTCTTGCCCCACAGGTGGGCCGCGTGGGCCCAATAGCGCGGCCGCGTGGGGTCGGCCGTCAATGGACGTTTGTGTCCGTTACGGAGTCTTTCGGGAATTCGTGCAGCGTGAAATTGGGCGCAGGGGAGGACTCTGGTAGTCCGCCGAAATCTACGTCAGAGATTACAGAAATTCAGCTCGAATTCGACGTCGCGGTCGAATACCGTGCCGCGATCCATCCCCGAGACGCCGATGAAACGAATATTGAGCGCGTACTTGTTCGCGCTGATCTCCGGCACGCACGCCAGGTCGCTGCCGACGGTCAGGCGCAGCAGTTGCGCGACCTTCGACGTCGTCAGCATCAGCTGGAACACACCGCGATATGCGATCTGACGGCTCGCGCGTCCGTTGTCGCGGAGCAGGCGCAGAATGATCGCGAGTCCGTCGTGGATGGGCAGGAACGGCTGTATCCATGCGCGCAAATCGTTCTGCCGCGCCTCCGGCTCGGCATTGAGCCAGTAGTGGTACGCCGGCAGGTCGAACTCGCATACGCCGCCCGGTATCGCCGTGCGTTGCTTGATTGTCATCAGCCACTCATTTTCGCGCAGATGCTGGCCCGCCCTGCCCGCTTGCGCCAGCAGCGACGCGCTTGCGTGGTCGATCTCCGCGAGCAGTGATTCCAGAACCCGCGTCTCGATCGCCGGGTTGCTGCGCAGCGGCGCCAGCAACTGCTTCTGGCGCTCCAGTTCCTGCAGGATGTCGGTCTTCAGATCCGCCCGCGCGGCGACATCGGTGATCTCGAACAGCGCGAGCAATGCCGCGTGATGGTCCGGCGCCGCGGGCTGCGCGGCGAAAAACTGCGCGCGGTGGTACAGATCCTCGAGCCGCATCAACGTGCGGATGCGCTCGTTCAACGGATGCTCGTAGCGGATCACGGGGTACCGGCGGCGGGAAGGACCTGCATCAGATCGCCATTCTGCCCCAACCGGGCTTCCAGATTAAGCGCCGCGTCCGGCAATCGCCGCGGCGGCCGCCGCCATTTCGCGGTAGCGGAGGTCGAGCGCGTCGACCTGAGGCGCGATCGACGCGGGTGAGCCTGCGTTGTCGAGGACGTCGTCGGCGCGGCGGAGGCGCTCCGCGCGTGGCAGCTGAGCGGCCATGATCGCCCGCACTTCGTCGGCTGCAAGCGCGCTGCGCCGCATCACCCGCGCCACCTGCTCGTCCTCCGGGCAGTCGACGACGAGCGTGCGATCGACGACGTCGGCAAGGCCGCCACGCTCGAACAGGAGCGGGACCACGAGCAGGCCGTAGGGGCTGCGCCAACCCGTACACTCGCGCCGCGCGGCGTCGCGGATCAGGGGATGGAGAATCGCTTCCAGCTGTGTCCGCGCGGCTGCGTCGGCGAACACAAGACGGCGCAGAGATGCCCGGTCCAGGCTGCCGTCGGGCCGCCGCAGGCCACGGCCAAACGCGGCGAGGATCGCGCCGAAGCCCGGTGCGCCCGGCGCCGTCAGTGCGTGGGCAAGGCGGTCGGTGTCCGTGACATCGACGCCGCGTGCGGCAAACGCGTCGGCGACGGCCGTCTTGCCGCTGCCGATGCCGCCGGTAAGGCCGACAACGAGGGTCACGGCAGGTAGAGCGCGACCAGCGGGGGGCCCCAGAACAGCGCGATCACACCGGCGACGGCAAGGTACGGGCCAAAGGCCAGTGGCACAGTGTGGTCGCGTCCCTTGAAGACGATCAGCGCGAGCCCGATCAACGCGCCGACGACGGACGACAGCAATACGATCAGCGGCAGCATCTGCCAGCCCAGCCATGCACCGAGTGCGGCAAGCAGCTTGAAGTCGCCGTAGCCCATCCCCTCCTTGCCGCGGATCAGCTTGAAGAGCCAATAGATCGTCCACAGCGACAAATAGCCGGCGACCGCGCCGATGACGGCCGCCGCGATCGGCGTGAACGTTCCCCACAGGTTTACCAGCAGGCCGGCCCAGACCAGCGGCAACGTGAGATTGTCGGGCAGGTATTGGGTGTCGAAGTCGATGAACGTCAGCGCCAGCAACGTCCAGAGCAATACGCACGCCGAGACGCCCTTGGGCGTCACGCCGAAGCGCCAGATCGCGTAAGCGGCGAAAAGACCACCGAGCAGTTCCACCACCGGATAGCGTGCCGAAATCGGCGCCTTGCACGCCGAACATCGGCCGCGGAGCGCGAGCCAGGAAACGATCGGAACGTTCTCGAGCGCGGAGATGCGGTGGCCGCACGCCGGACACGCCGAGCGCGGAACGACCAGATTGTAGGCGGGCGCCGCGGCGGGCTCCTCACCGCGCAGCTCCGCGCACTGCACCTGCCATCCCCTCTCGAGCATCTGCGGCAAGCGGTGAATGACGACGTTAAGAAAGCTGCCGATGCAAAGCCCTGCCGCAAGCGCGGCAAATGTCGCAAACAGCGGATCGATGTTGGTCACCTTGGCTGCGCCAGGGGCCGGTCGCGGCCGAGGTGACGCGTCGACCGGTGACGTCGGTGCCGTGCGCACGCCGGCGCCACGGAGGCGGAACCGCGCTGGCTGCCCACGCGCGAATCGGTCAGACGACCGAGCCGAGCTTGAAGATCGGCAGGTACATCGCGACGACGAGGCCGCCGATCACGACGCCGAGAAATACGATGATCGCCGGTTCCAACAGACTCGTCAGCGCGGCGACGGAATCGTCGACCTCCTGCTCGAAGAAGTCGGCGATCTTGGACAGCATTCCATCCAGCGAGCCGGATTCCTCGCCGATCTGCGTCATCTGCAGCACCATATTCGGAAATAAACCGGTATTTCCCATCGCATTGGTGAGGCTGGTGCCGGTGCTGACCTCGGTCTGGATGCGCTTGGTGCCGGCGGCGTAGACGGCATTGCCGGACGCGCCGCCGACGGCGTCGAGCGACTCTACCAGCGGGACGCCGGCCGCGAACATCGTCGCCAGGGTCCGCGTCCATCGCGCGATCGTCGCTTTTTCCAGAATGGCGCCGATGACCGGGATCTTGAGCGATATGCGGTCGATCGCGTAGCGGAATGCCGCGGATCGTCGCTGCATGGTAAAAAATGTCACCACTGCGGCGACGATGATCAGGAAGATCAGCCACCAGTATGAAACGAAGAAATCCGAGAGCGCAATGACGATCAGCGTGGGCGCCGGCAGGTCCGCGCCGAAGTTCGCGAACACCGTCTTGAACGCAGGAATCACGAAGACCATGATGACCCAGACGACCACGACGGCGACGACCATCACCGAGATCGGGTAGAACATCGCCGACTTGATCTTGCTTTTGAGCGCGAGGATCTTTTCCTTGTACGTGGCGAGCCGGTCGAGGATGCCGTCCAGCATTCCGGCCGTCTCGCCGGCGGCGACCAGGTTGCAATAGAGGCTGTCGAACTGCTTGGGATGTTCGCGGAACGCCTGCGAAAGGCTCGAGCCCGACTCGACGCGGCTCTTGATGTCCATCATCAGGCGCGAGAACCGCGCATTGCTGTGGCCACGCGCGACAATCTCGAACGCCTGCAGCAGCGGTACGCCGGCGCGCAGCATTGTCGCCAGCTGGCGGGTAAAAAACGTGATGTCGCGCTCCTTGACCGAACGTCCGCCGCGAAAGGTCTGCCGCTTGATCTTCAGGACGCGAATGCCCTGGCGGCGCAGATTCGTCCTCACGACCGTCTCGGAAGCGGCCTTGGCTTCGCCGCGAACCTGTCGGTTGTTCCGGTCGACGCCCTCCCAGATGAATGTGTATTCCTTGACGTCCCTGCGCTGTGCGGTGGCGGTGGCCATGGCTAAAGTCCGGTTGGGTCGTCACTCGTTGGTGACGGCTTCGATTTCTTCGAGCGAGGTGAGGCCCGCCTTGACCTTGAGCAGGCCCGACTGGCGCAGGTCGCGCACCCCCTCAGCGCGCGCCTGCACCGCGATGTCGAGCGCGTTGCCATTGCGCATGATCAACTGGCGCATCTCGTCGCTGATCGGCATGACTTGGTAAATCCCTATGCGGCCCTTGTAGCCGGTTCCCTTGCAGTGGTCGCAGCCGATCGGTCCGTAAGGCTGCCATGTACCATCGACGTCCCCCTCCGCGAATCCGGCGCGGATCAGCGCCTCCGGCGGAATGTCCTCCGGTTTCTTGCACTGCGTGCAGAGTTTGCGCCCGAGCCGCTGCGCCGTGATCAGTATCACCGACGAGGCGACGTTGAACGGCGCCACGCCCATGTTGAGCATGCGCGTGAGCGTGGTCGGAGCGTCGTTCGTATGCAGCGTGGACAGCACGAGGTGACCGGTCTGCGCGGCCTTGATGGCGATGTCCGCGGTCTCGAGGTCGCGGATTTCGCCGACCATGATGATGTCCGGATCCTGGCGCAAGAATGCGCGCAGGCCCGCCGCGAACGTCAGCCCCGCCTTCTCGTTGACGTTCACCTGGTTGATGCCGGCGAGTTGAATTTCCACCGGGTCCTCGGCGGTCGAGATGTTGATGCCGGGCTGGTTGAGGATGTTGAGGCAGGTATACAGCGAGACGGTTTTGCCCGAGCCGGTCGGACCCGTGACCAGGATCATCCCGTACGGGCGCCCGATCGCGTGCAGCAGAACCTGCTGCTGGTCCGGCTCGTAGCCCAGCGCCTCGATCCCCAGCTTCACGCCCGAGGCGTCGAGAATCCGCATCACGATCTTTTCGCCGAAGAGCGTCGGCAGCGTACTGACCCGGAAGTCGATCGACTTGGTCTTCGACAACACGAGCTTCATCCGCCCGTCCTGCGGCACGCGTTTTTCGGAGATGTCGAGCTTCGAGATCACCTTGATCCGGGATGCGACCTTGTCCTTGATCACCAGCGGCGGCTGCGCCACCTCCATCAGGATGCCGTCGAGACGGTAGCGAATCCGGTAAAACTTTTCATAGGGCTCGAAGTGGACGTCCGAAACGCCGGCGCTGATGGCGTCGAGAAGGATCTTCTGGATGTACTTGACGACCGGGGCGTCCTCGACTTCGGTGCTCTCCTCGTCGAGCACCGAGGCACCGCCCTCGAGCATCTCGACCTCGAGATCGTCCATGTTGGACATGTCGCGCAGCGTCGCACTCGCTCCCTCGACCACCTTCTGTATCGCCTGACCGAGCTTGTCGTCCTCGACCACCACGGGTTCGACGACGAGGTTTGTCTTGAACCGGACCTCCTCGAGCGCCTGGAGATTCGCGGGGTCCGAAATCGCGACGTAGAGCCGGTTGCCACGCTTGTGCAGCGGCAGCACGCGCCGCGATTGCGCGATCTTGACGTCAACCAGTTCCTTCTGGATCTGGTCGAGGTCGAAGGCGCCAAGGTCGAGCAGCGGAACGCCGAACGCGCGCGACGCGAACATCGCGAGTTGCGTCGACGAAATGCGCTTGCCCGACAGGACCTGCTCGACGAAGGTGATGCCGCCCTGCTGCGCCTGTGTCTGCAGCGCCTCCGCCTCGTACTCGGACATCAGCCCGTGTTGCGCCATCGCTCGAGCAAGCCCGCTGATGTTGCGCGTCGACGCGGCGTGGGTGGCCATGGGCGTGTGCGGTCCGGATTCGTCAGCGATTTTGCGCGCAAGCACGCGGTCCGGGAAGAACAAGCAACTTGTGTGCCGTTTCAGGCCCGGAAGCTCTAACTCCCTGTTATTCCAACCGCATGAAACTTATCCAGCCGATGATGCCTGTCCGTCGGGGCTTTGTAAAGGCGCGGCCACGCGGCCCACCGGCGGCAACAGGCGCACGACTTTGACCACCCGATCCTGTGTTTGGAGGACCTCGACTTCCTGTGCGCCAAACCGGATCCGGGTGCCGGCGTCCGGGATTTCGCCCAGTTCCTCGACGATCAGGCCGTTGAGCGTTTTGGGGCCCTCCAGCGGGAACTGGGTGCCGAGCTTCCGGTTGAGCGAGCGCAGCAGCGTCATGCCGTCGACGGTCACGCTTCCGTCGGCGTTGCGCGTGAACGACGACGTTTCGTCCGGCGCCGTGGTCGTGAAATCGCCGATGATTTCCTCGATGATGTCCTCGATCGTGACAAGGCCCTGCAGCTCGCCGTACTCGTCGACGACGAGGCCCAGGCGCCGGCGATCGGTCTGGAACTGCTGGAGCTGGGTGAGCAGCGGCGTGCCCGCAGGAACGAAGTAGGGCGTTCGCAGAATCGCGCGCAGATCAGCCGAATCGACGCTGCCTTCCTGCTGCAGACGGAGCACCTGTTTCAGCGGCAGAACGCCGACGATGTTGTCGAGCTCGCCCTCGTAGGCCGGCAGCCGCGTGTGGTACGACGTCGCAAGTTGCTGCGCCAGCAGAGATGGCTTGGCGTTGAGGTCGATCGCGTGGATCTGGTTGCGCGGCGTCATCACGTCGTCGACGGTGAAAGACTCGAGATCGAGGAGATTGGCTAGCAGCGACCGATGCTTGCCGCGGAAATACTGGCCTTCGAGTACCAGGGAGCGAAGTTCCTCCTGCGTCAGCGTCGACCCGGACTCGCTCGCGGGCTGGATCCGCAGCAGTTTCAACAGCGCCTGCACGAAAAGATTGATGAACCAGACGACCGGCGTGGCAACCGTCAGCATCGGCGCCAGCACATAGCTGACGACCGGCGCAATGCGGTCGGCATGCGCGGCGCCGATAACCTTGGGGGTGATCTCGGAGAACACCAGAATCAGAAACGTCACCGCAAGCGTCCCGAGCGCGAGGGCCATCTTTCCTTCGCCGAGAAGCCGGCCTGTGATCACGGCCGCGAGCGTCGCGGCGGCGGCATTGATCAGATTGTTGCCGAGCAGTATGACGCCGAGCAATTTGTCCGTCTGACCGAGCAGCGACAGCGCGAGCTTCGCGCCGCTTGCGCCCCGATGCGCATGATGCTTCAGGCGGTAACGGTTGACCGCCATCATCGCCGTCTCCGCGATCGAAAAGAACGCGGAGGTAACCAGCAGTATCGCGAGAGCGATGCCGAGCCGGCTGAGCGCTATGTCGTCCATGGTCTGGGTCAGCAATCGGGAAACCGGAGCGCGACCGCTATCGGCGTCGGCACGACCGTGCAATCGACGCCGTCGCCGACTCCTGGCTCCCGGCTAGCGTCTGAGTAGGACCTCGAGCACGAACTTGCTGCCGAGATAGGCGAGAAACACGAATGCGGTTCCCGCGAGAATCCATCGCAGCGCGACGCGGCCGCGCCAGCCGTAGCGGCGTCTGCCCAAAAGCAGCGCTCCGAAGGTCAGCCAGCCGAGGACAGAGAACACGCTCTTGTGGTTCCAGACGAGCGGCCGACCGAAAAGTTCTTCTGAAAAAAGCATCCCGCTGGCCAGCGTTAGCGTGAGCAACACGAAGCCAACGCCGACCAGCCGGAACAGGAAACGCTCCAGTGTGAGCAACGGCGGGATCGCCGCCGCGCCGGGGTCCGGCAGACGGCGATGCAGGCGTTTTTCGAGTCCCATCAGCACCAGTGCTTGCAGTGCCGCGACGAGGAACAGCGCGTACGCGACGAGCGCGACGGCGACATGCGCGGCAGCCCACGGCTCGGCAGCGTAGGAAAAACGGTGCGGGTTCTCGAAATAGGCCGGCGCCAGTCCGGCGACCGCCGCCACCGGAAGCACGATGGTCCCGACGACCGGCAGCGTGCGCAGCAATCCCGACGCCCACGCAACCGCCGCCACCAAACCCGCTACCACGGACAGCGCGTTGAGGAGACTGAGATCGAGTCCGTCGGGCGCGGCGACGTCATGCCACGCCACCCAGGCATGCACGGCGATCGCCGCGGGCACGAGCCACACGGCCCAAGCCGCCGACGAGCGCGCCGGAGCAGCGGCTCCGCCCTGGCCGACGGGGGGAAGCGGCCAGAAGGCCCAAGCGGCGACCGCGTAAAGGGCCGCGACGGTCAAGTGAAGTAAAATCATGAATTCAAGATCGTTCCGCGTGCCGGCAGTCCCGGATCGTGTGACGTCCGCAGTTTACATCAGCGCCGGCGTGCCATTGCCGACGCTCCCGACGAGCGCCCCGATGTTCGACAACCTCACGCAACGGCTTTCCCGCGTCGTCAAGCAGCTCCGCGGCGAAGCACGACTCACCGACGCCAACATCCAGGACGCGCTGCGCGAAGTGCGGCTCGCGCTGCTCGAGGCCGACGTGGCGCTTCCGGTGGTCAAGGAGTTCATCGCGCAGGTGCGCGACAAGGCCGTCGGCGCGGAGGTCGTCGGTTCGCTGACGCCGGGACAGGCGCTGGTCGGTGTCGTACACCGCGAACTCGCGAGTCTGATGGGCGGCGCGGCGGTGCCGCTCGACTTCGCAACGCAGCCGCCCGCTGTGTTCCTGCTCGCGGGCCTGCAAGGCGCCGGCAAGACGACGACCGTCGGCAAACTCGCGCGCCTCTTGCGCGAGCAGAAGAAAAAAATCCTTGTGGTTTCGGCGGACGTGTACCGTCCGGCGGCGATCGAGCAACTGAAGACGCTGGCTGCGCAGGTCGGGGTCGACTGGTTTCCGTCGGCGCCGGACCAGCTTCCGGTGGCGATCGCCGAGGGCGCGCTCGATTGGGCGCGCAGGCACTATCACGACGTGTTGATCGTCGACACCGCGGGCCGCCTCGCGATCGACGCGGCGATGATGCAGGAAATCGCGGCGTTGCACGCGGCAGTGACGCCGATCGAAACGCTGTTCGTCGTGGACGCGATGCAGGGCCAGGATGCGGTCAACACGGCGCGCGCCTTCCGCGAAACGTTGCCGCTCACCGGCGTCATTCTGACCAAGCTCGATGGCGACGCCCGCGGCGGCGCGGCCTTGTCGGTGCGGCAGGTGACAGGTGCACCGATCAAATTCGTGGGTGTCGGGGAGAAGCTCGACGGCCTCGAAGTGTTCCATCCCGAACGGATGGCCTCGCGGATTCTCGGGATGGGCGACGTGCTGTCGCTGATCGAGGACGCGCACAAGAGCGTCGACATCGAGGAGGCGCAGAAGCTCGCGAAGAAAGTAAGGTCAGGTAAGGGCTTCGACCTGGACGACTTCAAGGCTCAGATCGTGCAGATGCGCAAGATGGGCGGCCTTTCGGGAATGCTGGACAAATTGCCGGCCGAACTCGCGCGCGCGGCGCAGGGCGCGACCGTCAACGAGCGGAAAATGGCGCGCATCGAGGGCATCATCAATTCGATGACGCCGCAGGAACGGACGAAGCCCGAGTTGCTGAAAGCCTCACGCAAACGCCGGATTGCGGCGGGAGCGGGTGTGTCGGTGCAGGAGGTGAACCAACTCCTCGGTCAGTTCGAGCAAACCCAGAAAATGATGAAAATGGTGGCGAAGGGCGGCATGCAGAAGATGATGCGCGGGATGAAAGGGATGTTGCCGGGGATGCGGTGAATCCGATTTCGGGTGATTCTGGTTCACGCGCATGACCGGTGACCGCGAGTCTGGCGCCCCGACCTGCAGCCAAAGCGCTCGCGTTACCGCCGCGAGGTCTGGGCCAGCGGACCCAGCCGGGGCCGTCGCCGATGACATCGCGACCATGATTCTTCGCCTTCAGGCAAGGGCGCCGGCTGAGTTGCGATGCAGTATTTTCCAATAGGGAAATGAGCCTGAAGGCTGCTAGGCGGCGGCTTTAGATCGACGGTTTATGGATTGGAAGAGTTTAGAACTGGCGGC
>JAAFGU010000185.1 GCA_010365205.1 Aromatoleum sp.
GCCGGCGGTCACCGTGCCGTCGGGGCGGACGATACCCTTCAGCCGGGCCAGCGCTTCGAGCGTCGTCTCGCGCGGGTGCTCGTCGCGGCTCACGATGACCGGGTCGCCCTTCTTCGCCGGGACCGTCACCGGCACGATCTCTTCGGCGAGCCGGCCCGCCGCGATTGCCGCCGTCGCGCGCCGCTGGCTGCGCAACGCGAAGGCGTCCTGGTCGGCGCGGGCAATCCCGAATTCCGCCGCGACGTTCTCGGCGGTCTCGGGCATCGCGTCGATCCCGTATTTCGCCTTCATCAGCGGATTGACGAAGCGCCAGCCGATCGTGGTGTCCGCGATCGTCGCGGCGCGCGAAAACGCGCTATCCGCCTTGGCCAGCACGAACGGCGCCCGCGACATGCTTTCGACGCCGCCGGCGAACATCAGCGACGTCTCGCCGCTCTTGATCGCGCGCGCGGCGATCGCGATCGCATCCATGCTGGAGCCGCAAAGCCGGTTCACCGTCGCGCCCGGGACCTCGACCGGCAACCCGGCCAGCAGCAACGCCATCCGGCCGACGTTGCGGTTGTCCTCGCCGGCCTGATTGGCGCAGCCGTAGACGACGTCGTCGACGGCAGCCCAGTCCACGTTCGGATGGCGCGCCATCAGCGCACGCAGCGGGATTGCGCCGAGGTCGTCGGGCCGCACGCTGGAAAGAGCGCCGGCGTAGCGCCCGAATGGCGTGCGCAGCGCGTCACAAATGAAAGCGTGTGGCATGTTGTCTCCGTGGGCGGGGTTACGCCGCTGCGGCGCGGCGCAGCGGCGCGCCGGTCAGCCGCTGCAATTCGTCGAAGGGCAGTCCGTCGACCATCTCGACGACCGCCAATCCGTCCGGCGTGACGTCGATGACGGCGCAGTTGATGTAGATCCGATTGACGCAGCCGAGTGCGGTCACCGGATACGTGCATTTCGGCGTGATCTTACACTCGCCCGATTTCGTCAGGTGATCCATCATCACGAACACGTTCCTGGCACCGATGGCGGCGCCTATTGTTCGCGGCGGTTTCGCAAGGCTTGTCGCTGGCTCGGAATCGCCCCCAAACGCAATCGGCCGTATCGCCCGCGTCGCGTTCCGGCGCACGGGTTCGATGGCGGGCGGCGCGGCGGGAGCGAAAGGGCCGGCCCGCGCGAGAGATTCCAGTTGTGCGGCTCGTCGCCGTGCTCAGCCGCCGGCGCTTCTTTTCGCGGGCGCGTGGCCCCCGAGGAACAGCCGGTTGAGGTCCGGATCCTTCAGCAATTCGGACGCCGGGCGATCGAGCGCCAATCGCCCCATTTCGAGCACCAGCGCGCGATCGGCGAAATTGAGCGCCGTTCGCACGTTCTGCTCGACCATCAGCACGGTCGTCCCGCCGTCGGCCAGCGCGCGCAGCAGCTTGAACACGTCCTGCACGAGAATAGGCGACAACCCGATCGACGGTTCGTCGACCAGGAGCACGCGCGGGCGGAGCAGCAATGCCCGGCTGATCTCGAGCTGTTTCTGTTCGCCGCCGGACATCGTCGACGCCTGATTGTCGATGCGCTCGCGGATTCGCGGAAAGCGCGCGAGCGCTTCCTCGATGCGGCCGGGAAGTTCGCCGCGCGGCAGCGTGATCCCGCCGAGCTCGAGGTTGTGCCGCACCGACAGCGAGCCGAACAGGTTGCGCCCCTGCGGCACGAAGGCGATGCCGTCAGCGAGAAGTTCGCGCTGCGACTTTCCGTTGACGCGTTTGCCTTCGAAGCGCACCTCGCCCTGGCGCGGCACCAGCATGCCGAACAGCGTTTTCAGCACCGTCGACTTGCCGGCGCCGTTGGGGCCGATCAGCATCGTGATTTCGCCCCTGCGCGCGTCGAGCGTCGTCTCGTTGAGGATGGTCAGGCTCGGCGAGTAGCCGGCGACGACTTTGTCGAATTCGATGATCCTGTCCTCTGCCACTCCGGTCTCCCCGGTTGCCGAGTGGATTGCCAACTGAGTTGCCAACCTAGTTGCCCGCTCAGTTTCCAGCTCAGTTGCCCAGATACGCTTCGAGCACCTGCCGGTTCGACTGCACGGTCGCCGGCGGCCCTTCGGCCAGGACCTTGCCCTCGACCATGCAGATCACGTGCGGGCAGAGCCCCATGATGAAGTCCATGTTGTGCTCGATGACGACGAAGCTGCCGCCCTGCGTCCCGTTGAGCTCGACCAGCAACTCGCGCAGCTGCTCGACCAGGCTCGGATTGACGCCGGCGCAAGGCTCGTCCAGCAGCACCAGCCGCGGTGCCGCCATGAACGCCATCGCGATGTCGATCAGTTTCTGCTGGCCGTACGACAGGCTCCCCGCGGGCAGGTGGGCGACCTGCTTCAGGCGGAACATCTCGATCGTCCGGTCGGCGTGCTCGCCAAGCCCCGCGTCGGGCTTCGCGAGCAGGCGACCGGCGAGCGTGCCCTTGAATTCCTGCGCCGCGACGATCAGGTTGTCGCGAACCGACAGCTTGACGAACACCTGCAGCGTCTGGAACGTCCGGCCGATGCCGCGCCGAGCAAGCGCCAGCGGCGACATGCCGGTGATGTCCTCGCCGCAGAACTCGACGCCGCCGGAGGTCGGCTTGATCTGGCCGAGGATGCTGTTGAACAGCGTCGTCTTGCCCGAGCCGTTGGGTCCGATCACGCCGACGATTTCACCAGGGCCGACCGCGAAGCTCACGCCGTCGACCGCCTTGATCGCGCCATACGCCTTGCGCACGTCCTTGACCTCGAGAAAGCCGGTCCGGGCGCTCATTCCGCGGCTCCCTTGGCCTTGAAGCGCTCCGGAATCGACAGCAGTCCGCCGGGCAGCCAAATCATCAGCGCGACGACCGCGAATCCGAAGACGGCGAGGTACCAGTTCTGCATGAACCGCAGCCATTCCGGCAGCAGCACGACGACGACGGTGCCGAGCATCGGCCCGAAGAAGCGCCCGGAACCGCCGACGATCACCGCCAGCAGCATCGTCAGCGAGGCAGTCACGTGAAACGGCGCCGGCTCGACGAAGTTCACCAGCGTGGCGAAGTAGACGCCGCCGATGCCGGCGCAGGCGGCGCCGATCGCAAATGCGAGGAGGGTGTAGGCGGTGATGTTGACGCCGAGGCTTTCGGCCCGGATCGGATTGTCGCGCAGCGCCGCGAACGCGCGGCCCCACGGCGAGCGGAGCAGCCACCACAGCGCGAGCGCCAGCAGGATCGTCGCGGCGAACGTGAAGTAGAAGAACGGCAGCGGCTTGTCGAGCGAAAAACCGACAAGCGAAGGGCGCGGGATGTTGGCGATGCCGAACGTGCCGCCGGTCAGCTTCTCCTCGTTGCGCATGACCAGATAGACCAGCACGTTGAACCCGAGTGTCGCGAAAGCGAGGTAGTGGTGCTGGACGCGCAGGGCCGGAAATCCGAGCGCCAGACCCGCGGCGAAGCAGGCGACGGCCGCGATCGGCAGCACGACGAAGAACGGCCAGCCGAGAGTGAGCAGGATCGCTGCGTGATAGGCGCCGATGCCGAAGAAGGCGGCCTGGCCGAGCGACATCTGGCCGGCATAGCCGACGGTGAGGTTGAGACCCATGGTCGCCATCAGATAGACGCAGAACAGCGTCATCAGGTAAACGCCGTAGGTCTTGAGGAAGATCGGCAGAACGGCGAACGCGACGAGCGAGGCGAACAGCACGACCAGACGATTGCGCGTGCTCATACCTTGCGCTCCTCGGCCTTGCCGAGCAGCCCCTCGGGCCGGAACAGGATCACGGCGAGGAACAGCATCAGCGCAACGCCCTCCTTGTAGGCCGGCGAGACGTAGAACCCGACGACGTTTTCCAGGATGCCGATCAGAACGCCGCCGAGCAGCGCACCGCGAGTCTGGTTGAAGCCGCCGATGATGGCCGCGAAAAACGCCTTCTGCCCGATCGAGTCACCCATGTCGAACTTGGCGAGATAGGTCGGCGCCACCAGCAGCGCCGCGACCGCCGCCAGGAACGCGTTGATCAGGAACGTGTAGAGCACCATTCGCCTGACGTCGATGCCGAGCACCTTCGCCGCGTCGGTGTTCTGCGCCACCGCCTGCATCGCGCGGCCGGTGACGGTGCGATTGAGGAACATCTGCAGCGAAATGACGATCAGCCCCGCGAAGCACAGCGTTCCGACGTCGGCGTACGAAACGTGGAGGTTGCCGAGTGCGAACTGGCCGTCCGGAAACGGGTTCGGAAACGGATGCGCTTCGGCGCTGTACCCGGCCTTGACCAATTGTTTCAAACCGATTGACAGGCCGAGCGTCGCGATCACCAGCGGAATCACGCCGTGCCGGATCAGCGGGTCGACGATGCCGCGCTTGAAGCCGTAGCCGAGGAACAGCATCGACACGGCGCAAGTCAGCAGGAAGGCGAGCCACAGCGGCACGCCGACGAAGCTCATGAAGAACAGCATGACGAACGCCGGCACCATGACGAATTCGCCCTGGGCGAAGTTGATCGTTCCCGCCGCCTGCCACAGCAGCGTGAAGCCGAGCGCGGCGAGCGCGTAGATCGCGCCGGTCGCGGTGCCGGAGACTACCAGCTGGACCAGATCGCCCATGACGCTCCCCCTCCGATGGTCCGACGTCCGGAGCCCTGCTGCTTCAATGCGCGCAGCGAGCATCCTGCCGCGGCTTCGCGGGACCGCGCAGGAACTCGTTCCGATGCCGATCGAGAGCCCGTGAGCGCCCGAGCGGCGCCGGCGTCATTTCATGAAATTGAGGTAAAGATAGAGCAGGATCAGCGCGCCGATGATCGACATGATCCAGCCGGCGGGATGGAACCGCCCGTCGGGCGACTTCCAGATCAAAGTGCTGATGACGCCGCCGACGAGCGAGCCGCCGATGCCGAGCGCGGTGGTCATCCAGAAACCGAGTCCGACGGCGCCCGGATAGAAGAAGCGCGCCAGCAACCCGACGACGAAACCGACGATGATCATCCAGACGATGCCCATGATGCCCATGATGGATCCTTTCCGACAGGGTGGAAATTTCCGCCGTGCTCGCGGCAAAAAATACGGCGACAACGGACGCGCGCGGGGCGGGGACGCACGATGCTAGCACGGCACGGGCGTAAGCTTGGCAACGACGGCCGCGACTGATCAGGGCCGCCGCCCCCGGGAGTGCCGCCATGCCCCTCTTATCCTTTTCCCGCGCCTCGCCGGTCGTGGCCGCGATCGTGGCCACGATCGCGGCCACGCAGTTGGCTGGCGCCGCCTCGACGCCGGTGCCGGCGTCGACCTGCAGCGCCAGTAGCGGGCCCCGGGCGGTCGCGCTGCTGGAGCTGTACACATCCGAAGGCTGCAACAGCTGCCCGCCGGCGGACCGCTGGCTATCCTCCGCGTTTCCGCCGGGCGCGGCAGCCA
>JAAFGU010000186.1:0-5370 GCA_010365205.1 Aromatoleum sp.
CACGGCGAGCGCCGCCGCGCGCTCGACGCACCCGGGCGCCCGCGCGGCGGCCAACGTCTATTGCTGGTTCGTGATCTTCGTCGCCGTGCTGCCGCAGCTCGTCATCGCGCTCGCCTCGTTCGCCGAACGCTGGCCGGGCAGCATGCTGCCGCTCAGCTATACCTTCGACCACTACCGGCGCGTCGGCGCGCAGCTCGTGCAGCCGATCGTGAACAGCCTGATCCTCGCCGGCGTTGCCACCGCGGTGTGCGTCGTCTTCGGCACGGTGACAGGCTACGCGAGTGCGCGCGGCCGCATGCGGGCCCGCTGGGCGCTCGATGCGACCATCATGCTGCCGTTCGTGCTGCCCGGACTCGTCATCGGCGTTGCCTATCTCACCGCATTCAACAGCGGGCCGCTGGTGTTGACCGGCACCGCGCTGATCCTGGTGCTCGCCTATTTCACGCGCCGCGTCGCGTTCGTGTTCCGCACGGTCGCGGCGGCGATCGCGCAGATCGACCCCAGGCTCGAAGATGCGTCGAAGATCTGCGGGGCCCGCTGGGGCACGACGATGCGTCGCGTGCTGGTGCCGCTCGCCGCGCCCGCCGTGCTTTCCGGCGCCATCCTCGTGTTCTCGACGCTGATCGGCGAAATCAGCGCCACGGTGCTCCTGTACTCGGCGAAATGGAAGACGGTCTCGATCGCCATCTACGAACTCGTGCTCGGCGACCAGCTCGCCGAGGCCAGCGCGATCGGGACGATCACGACCGTCATGACGTTGTTGCTGGTGCTGGCGGCGAGCCGCCTGGCCGGCAAGAACATGGCCGACCTCTTTCGCTGAAACGACGCGCGTGTCAGCGGCCCGCGAGCGTATCGACCAGCACTGCGTAAAGCGCCGGCGTGGCCGCGATCGTCTCGTTGCCCGCGGTCAGCGCGTCGCCGGTGAGAAACGCATTCGCGCAGCCGCCCGCCTCCTCGACCAGCAGCAGCCCGGCCAGCGCGTCCCATGCAAACAGATGGCGCTCGGCGTAGCCGTCGAGCCGGCCATCGGCGACGCGCGCAAGGCCGAGCGCTGCCGAGCCGCATTGCGTGACGTTGATCCCCCGCCGCAGCAGCACGGTCACGAGGTCTCCGAAAGCCTCCACCGGAGTACGGCTCGAGTAGCCGACATCGACGGTTGCCCGCGCGAGGTCGGTCGTGGTGCTCACCGAGACCCGCTCGCCGTTGCGCCACGCGCCCGCCCCGCGGGTCGCCGCGTAGAGGAGGTCGGCGCCGGCATCGTAGATGACGCCGAGTTCGGTGCGGCCGGCGACGACCAGCGCGATCGACACGCACCAGTGCGGCAATCCCCGCGCGAAATTGGCGGTGCCGTCGATAGGATCGATGACCCAGCACGCATCGTCCGGCCCGCCGCCGTTCACGCGGCCCCCTTCTTCGCCGAGGAACGCGTCGCGCGGGAATGCGGCGCGCAGCGTCGCGACAATCAACCGCTCCACGGCGCCGTCGGCCGCGGTGAGCACGTCCTGCGCTCCCTTGAGCGTCACCTCGAGCGCGTCCGGATCGGCGAGATAGCGCGTGGCGAGACGGCCGGCGTCGCGCGAGACGGCTTCGGCGGCATGCAGGCGTTGGGCAAGTTCCGGGGGGTTCACTCGGGGTCCGTGCGTGTGGACGCGGGTCGGGCGATGGCGACGCGAGCATACCGGAACCGCAATGAGGAATCCGCGACGACGCGCGCCTTGACAGCGCGGCGGTCGCGAGTACGATATTCTCTGCTGGTAAACACCGTTCTGCATGGCAGAACGTCAACCGATCGCGTGCCCACGCGCGGCCGCGCGGTCCTCCCGCCGCAGGCGCTTCCGCCGTCACCGTGACCATCGAATCCTTCACCTTCGGCACGCAGGGCGGCGTTCCCGTTCCGGGCTTCAAGCTGCACAACCGCCTCGGCGTGACGATGAAGGTCGTGGCGTACGGCGCACGCCTGACCGAGCTCCAAATGCCCGACGCCCATGGCCGCCTCGCCGATGTGGTGCTGGGCTTCGACACGCTCGAGCAATACCAGGCGTCGGACGCCTACATGGGCGCGACGTGCGGGCGCTACGGCAGCCGCATTCGCCGCGGGGCGTTTCCGCTGCAAGGCGAGACGGTCCACGTCAGCTGCAACGAGGGCGTCCACCATGCGCACGGCGGGGGCGAAGGCTTCGACCGCAAGGTATGGAAGGCTCAGATCGACGCACCGGCCAACCGGGTCGTGTTCACGCTCATCTCGCCCGACGGCGACGAAGGCTACCCCGGCGCGGTCGTGGCCAGTGCGAGCTACCGACTCAGCGACGACAACGTGATCGAAATCGTCATGCGCGGACAGACCGACCGCACGACCGTTATCAACCTCGTCCACCATACGTACTGGAACCTGGCGGGACACGACGCCGGCGACATCCGCGCGCATCGGTTGCATCTGCCGGCCGATTTCTACACGCCGATCGACGACGACCTCGTGACCACCGGCGAAGTACGCAGCGTGGCCGGCACACCGTTCGACTTTCGCGAGACCAAGTCCGTCGGGCGGGACCTCCCCGCGGTGCCGACTGCCAGCGGCGGCTACGATCACAACTGGTGCGTCAATGGCCCCGCCGGCGAGCTGCGGCTGTGCGCAGCCCTCGCCGATTCGGGGTCCGGCCGCGCGCTCGAACTCTTCACGACGGAACCCGGCGTGCAGTTCTATACCGGCGGCCACTTCCGTGAGTCCGTCATCGGCAAGGGCGGCCGTCGCTACGGCCAGTACGCGGGTCTTGCGCTCGAAACGCAGCGCTTTCCCGACTCCCCCAACCACGGGCACTTTCCCAGCGCGCGGCTCGCGCCCGGCGAAGTGTACGAACACCGGATGGAAGTGCGCCTGCATGCGGGCGCCGGAGTTACCTCACCGAGTGACCGCACCGAGTGACCGTACCGAGTTACCGCACCGAGTGACCCCACCGAGACCTCATGGACACACCCGTTCGCAAGTTGCGCTCGCAAGCCTGGTTCGAAGGCGCCGGCAAGAACGCCTTCATGTACCGAAGCTGGATGAAGAACCAGGGCTTCCCCGGGGACTTGTTCGAGGGGCGCCCCGTCATCGGGATCTGCAACACCTGGTCCGAGTTGACGCCGTGCAACGCGCATCTGCGCGATCTCGCCGAACGGGTCCGGCGCGGCGTTTACGAAGCCGGTGGGTTCCCGCTCGAATTCCCGGTGACGTCGCTGGGCGAATCGAACATGCGGCCCACCGCGATGCTGTTCCGCAATCTCGCCAGCATGGACGTCGAGGAATCGATCCGCGCCAATCCGATCGACGGCGTAATCCTGCTCGTCGGCTGCGACAAGACCACGCCGGCGCTGCTGATGGGAGCCGCGAGTTGCGACGTGCCCGCCATTGCCGTCTCCGGCGGCCCGATGCTGTCCGGCCATCACCGCGGCGAGATCATCGGCTCCGGCACAGCCGTCTGGCGCTTGCACGAAGAGTTGCAGGCCGGGCGCCTGCCAGTCGCGGAGTTTCTCGACGCCGAAGCCGCGATGAGCCGTTCCGCGGGCACGTGCAATACCATGGGCACCGCCTCGACGATGGCGTGCCTGGTCGAAGCATTGGGGGTGGGCATGCCGGAGAACGGCGCGATCCCGGCCGTCGACTCGCGGCGGCAGGTGCTGGCCCAACTCGCCGGCCGGCGCATCGTCGATCTCGTCCGCGAGGACGTCACGCTGTCGAAGATCTTGACACCGGCCGCATTCGCCAACGCGATCCGCGTCAACGCGGCGATCGGCGGCTCCACCAATGCGGTGATCCACCTGATCGCGATCGCCGGACGGCTGGGCGTGCCATTGGCGCTCGACGACTGGGACCGGCTCGGTCGCAACGTGCCGACTTTGGTCGACCTGATGCCGTCCGGCCGCTTCCTGATGGAGGATTTCTATTACGCCGGCGGCCTGCCCGTCGTGTTGCGCACGCTGCTCGAACACGGCCTCCTCGACGGCGGCGCGATGACGGTCAACGGCCACACGCTTGGCGACAACGTCGCCGCCGCCGAGAACGTGAACCCGGAAGTCATCCGGCCGTGGTCCAACCCGCTTGTGGCGAGCGGCGGCATCGCCGTGCTGCGGGGCAATCTTGCGACCGACGGCGCAGTCATCAAACCGTCGGCGGCCACGCCGGCGCTGATGCGCCATCGCGGACGCGCCGTCGTGTTCGAGGACTTCGACGACTACCACGCGCGCATCGACGACCCGGATCTCGACGTCGACGCGGAATCGGTCCTCGTGCTCAAGAATTGCGGTCCCCGCGGATTTCCGGGCATGGCCGAGGTCGGCAACATGGGGCTGCCGCCCAAACTGCTGAGACAGGGCGTGACCGACATGGTGCGCATCTCCGATGCGCGGATGAGCGGAACCGCGTATGGCACCGTCGTGCTGCACGCCGCGCCCGAAGCGGCGCTGGGCGGCAATCTCGCGCTGGTGCAAAACGGCGACATGATCGAGCTCGATGTCGACGCGCGCAGACTGGTGCTCGACGTCGACGAAGCGGAACTCGCACGGCGGCGCGCGGCGTGGCGTGCGCGCGAACGGGCATCGGGCGGCTATGCCGGTCTATACGTCGATCACGTGCTGCAGGCCGACCGCGGCTGCGATCTCGATTTCCTCGTCGGATGCCGCGGCGCCGGCATCCCCGCCCATTCGCATTGACCGAGAAACGACATGGAACCTGACCCGAACATCGCGCTCATGCCCGGCCGCGCGCAGTATCCGAGCCTCGCCGGCCGCGTCGTCTTCATCAGCGGCGGCGCTTCCGGCATCGGCGCCAGCATCGTCCTGCATTTCTGCGACCAGGGCAGCCGAGTCGCGTTCGTCGACGTGCGCAGCGATCTCGCGCAAGCGCTGATCGCCGACATCGCCGCCCGCGGCCTTCCCCGTCCGTGGTACCGCGAATGCGACCTGCGCGACATCGACGCGCTGCGCGCCGCCGTCGCGGAGGCCGGCCATGCGCTGGGACCGATCCGCGTGCTCGTCAACAACGCCGCCAACGACGACCGGCACACGCTCGATCAAGTGACGCCGGAGTACTTCGACGACCGCATCGCCGTCAATCTCAAGCATCAACTGTTCGCGGCGCAGGCGGTGCGCCCGCAGATGCGCGATGCCGGCGGCGGCTCCATCATCAACTTCAACTCGATCACGTGGACCGTCGCCGACGGCGATTGCGTCTGCTACGTCACCGCAAAGTCCGCAATCACGGGCCTGACCCGCGCGCTTGCCGCCGAGCTTGGACCGGAAAGCATCCGGGTGAACAGCATCACGCCCGGCTGGATAATGACCGAGCGCCAGGTGCGGTTGTGGCTGACGCCGAAGGGCGAGCGGCAGATCGAG
>JAAFGU010000186.1:5450-9944 GCA_010365205.1 Aromatoleum sp.
CGCATGTGCTCGAAGCAGACGTTCGTCGTCGACGGCGGCTGGATCTGACCGAGAATCGTCGATGCGCCTCGTGCAATTCCGTGAAGCGGGCGACGCAACCGCCGTCGCTGTCGTCGCCGGCGACTCGCTGCGACCGATCGAGGACGTATCGTCGGTCCACGAACTCGCGCGCAAGGCGCTGGGCGAGCCGGGCGGCCTGCGCGCCGCGGCGGAACGTCGATTGTCGGCGCGCATGCTCGACTACGCCACGATCGAGCGCGAGGGCCGGCTGCTGCCGCCCATCACGCACCCGGACCCGTCCCGTCTGCTCGTGACCGGCACCGGATTGACGCATGTCGGAAGCGCTCAGGCACGCGACCAGATGCATCAGGCGCCGGCCGCGTCCGCGGTGCCGGAAAGCGATTCGATGAAGATGTTTCGCCTGGGGCTGGCGGCGGGCAAGCCGGCACCGGGGCAGATCGGCGCCCAGCCCGAATGGTTCTACAAGGGTGACGGCGACTGCGTCGTTCCCTCCGGCGCGCCCATCACCATGCCTTCGTTCGCCCTCGCCGCGGGAGAGGAACCCGAAATCGCCGGCGTGTACATCGTCGACGACGGCGGCGCGCCATGGCGGATCGGCTTCGCGCTCGCCAATGATTTCTCCGATCACCTCACCGAGCAGAAGAACTACATGTACATCGCGCACTCGAAACTGCGCCAGTGCCCGCTGGGGCCGGAACTGCTCGTGGGCGAGCTGCCGCCGGACATCCGCGGCGAATCGAGGCTGGTGCGCGGCGGCAGCGTGATCTGGCACGGCGCCTTCGCCAGCGGCGAGGCGAACATGTCGTACTCGATCGCCAACCTCGAACACCACCATTTCAAGTATCCGGCGTTCTGCCGGCCCGGCGATCTGCACGTGCATCTGTTCGGCTGCCCGGTGCTGAGCTTCGCCGAGGGCGTGCGCACACGGCCGGGTGACGTGTTCGAGATCGAGGTTCCCGCGTTCGGCCGTCCGTTGCGCAACACGCTGGCCGCCGACACGCGCGCGGATCGTCTCGTGGATGTCGGCGTCCTGTAGAAGGATGGTGCAACGTGACTCTCCGCATCGTCGCGCGCACGTCCGACGTTCTCGCCGAATGTCCGGTCTGGCATGCGGCCACCGGGCTTCTTTACTGGGTCGACATCGAGCGCGGGCTCCGGGAGCCGCTCGGGTCGCTCTATTGCCTGGACGGCGCGCTGATGGCGCGCCGCGTGATGCGCGATGTGTGCATCAGCAACGGCCTCGCATGGTCGCCCGACGGAACGCGGATGTATTTCGCCGACAGCGACGACCCCGGCGCGCGGGACCCGGCGCTCGAAGGGGTGAGCGTGCTCGCGCTCGACGTCGATGCGCAGGGACTTCCCGCCATTGCGTTTCGCGTATCGTCGTCGGTGAGCGGCGCGGCGGCCCATGCGTCGCGCTGAACCCGCCCTGGACACGCGCGCGATCCACCGGAAGGAGACGAACATCGACGATCGTTACCGGGTGCGCAGTCTGGAACACGCGCTCGACGTGCTGGAGGCACTCGCCCAGGGCGGTCGTGCCGGACTGAGCGTGTCCGAGCTGTCGCGGCGCGCGGCCATGTCCAAAAGCAACTCGTTCTCGATCCTGCAGACGCTGATCGCGCGCGGCTACGTCGCCGACGAAGGTCAGGGCATGACCCGCCGGTATCGACTGACGCCCGCGCTGGCCCAGCTTGCGGAAGGCGTCCTCGGCAACGATTCGGTCACGACCATCGGCCAGAAGGTTCTCGAAGCGCTCACCGCGCGCACCGGACTCACGTCGCGGCTTGCGGTGCTGGACGACGGTTATGTCGTTGCGCTGCTGCGCATCGACGGGCCCGGACCGGTGCAGCTCTCCACGTATCTCGGGCGCCGCGAATTGCCGCATTGCTCCGGTGTGGACAAGGCGATCCTCGCGACGCTCCCGATGGACAAAGTCGACGCGATCGTGCGCCGGATCGGCCTGCCGCGGCGCACGCCCCACACGATCGCCAGCGCTACGGCGCTGAAACGCCAATTGAAAGTCATACGCCAACAGGGCTACTCGTTCGACAACGAGGAAGACCACGAGGGCGTGTTCTGCGTCGGCGCCGCGTTCTACGACCGCGACAACGCGCCGTACGGAGCGATCAGCGTCAGCGGCCTCAAGTCCGGCCGCAACGAAACGGCGTTGCATCGCCTCGGCGAAATCGTGCGCACGCACGCGGCGCAACTGTCGAAAGAGCTTAGTGCTAACAGGCCCTAGGCAAACGCCGACCCGCTTCCGCGGGCGCGCTGACGCCATTCCGAACGGCCATGCGATCGACTGCGGCGAGCACTGGGTGTAGTGAGGTTCAGCTTCGGTCGACGACCGGCTTCGGCAGCACGACGTCGTATCCATACTGCGCCGAGGACCGGCACAGCAGCCGCCAGACATCGCGGGCGAGACTCCTCGCCACCAGCATCAGGAACGTCGGCGCTGTGTCCTGCTGGTAAACGAGCGCGTTGACGTGGCCGAACACGCTCTGCGCGCATCCGCCGACGGGAAACGCGTCCGCATGAAAATCGAGCGGGCAGCTTTTCGCCAACACGGTCGCGGCATGCGTACCGCTGATCCGGTAAGCCACGCGACTCGCGGACACATCGAACACCGCGCCGCCGAGCGCGTTCAACGCATCGCGTTTGGACCCGAAATCGGCGAGCATCGCCGGTCGCCGCGACGACGAACTCTCGACCAGCAGCCATGATCGCGGACCGAGCCAGAGCGCGATCAGCGCGTTGCCGCGCTCCGTGGTGTTGGGGACCAGCGGAAGCCGGACATCGAAGAGCCGCTGTACGCCGGCGATGAATGGCGATCGTGCCGGGTCGCCCTGCACGTTCCACGCCGCGGCCATCGCCGCTTCGGACAGCGCGACACCCGCCGCGGCCGCGCCATAATGACCCGGTGTCGCGGAGCCAATGTCACCGGTGTTGTGATCAGACACGCAGACGCTCCCCTTGCGGATCGATGAAGCAAGGCGCTCCGACGCGCACGCGGACCCGGGCACTGGCGAGCGGCGACACGGCCCACAATATTTCCCCATGCCGCTCGCGGCCACGGGCGACCAGCGCCAGCGCGATCCACGCGTCGAGATTGGGGCTGAAGCACCACGACGTCACGTGGCCCAGCATCGGGTTGGGCGCCGCACGGTCGGGATCGGCGACGACTTTCGCCGCCCGCGGCATGGTGCCGCCGTCGAGTGCAGTCAACCCGACCAGCTGCCAGCGATTCGGATCGGTCAGCGCGGGACGACCGAGGAGCGGCTTGCCGATACACCATTTCGCGGCGCTGACGAGCTTGCTCATACCCAGATCGCCGGCGGTCGTGCGGCCATCGGCCTCCGGTCCGATCACTACATGACCCTTTTCGATGCGGAGCGTGCTCATCGCCTCGGTGCCGTACGGCATGAGTCCAAATTCTTCACCGGCGTCGATCACCGCGTCCCACATCGCACGGCCGCGGTCGGCGGGCACGTGGATCTCGTAGGCCAGTTCTCCGGAGTAGCTCATCCGGAAGAGCCGGGCCGGGATGAGCTCGTCGATGGCGCGAACGTGACAGTCGCCGACAGCGAGAAACGGAAACGCCGCATTCGACACGTCGATGTCCACGACGGCGGCCACGACCTTGCGCGCTTGCGGGCCGGAGAGCGCCGCCGCCGACCACTGTTCGGTCACCGACGTCGCGTACACCTCGAGTTCGGGCCATTGCACCTGCAGCAGATATTCGATCTGCTGCATTACCTTGACGGCGTTCACGGTAGTGGTGGTCATCAGATAGTGCGTCGGGCCAAGCCGGGAGGTCGTCCCGTCGTCCAGCACCATGCCGTCGTCGCGCAGCATCACGCCATAGCGGCAACGGCCCACGGCGAGGGTGTCCCACTTGTTGATATAGATCCGGTCGAGGAATTCGGTGACGTCCCGGCCCTGCAATTCGATCTTGCCCAGTGTCGACACGTCGACCGCGCCGACATTGCTGCGCACGTTGCGCGCTTCACGGTTCGCTGCGTCGTCTTCGGTTTCGCCCGCGCGCGGATACGAGTGGGGCCGTTTCCACAGACCCGCGTTGACGAAACGCGCGCCTTGCGCCAAATGCCATTCGTGCATCGCGGAGTACCGGGTCGGTTCGACGTCAGGACCGCTTTCCCGTCCGGGAATGGCGCCCATCGTCACCGGCGTGTATGGCGGACGGAACGTCGTCGTGCCGACACTGGGGATTGGCACTCCGAGCTGTTCCGCCATCAGGGCGAGCCCCAGAATATTGCTCGTCTTGCCCTGATCGGAGCCCATGCCCAGCGTGGTATAGCGCTTCAAGTGCTCGACGGCCCGATAACCCTCGCGCGCCGCCAGCGCGATGTCGTCGACCGTGACGTCATTCTGCAGATCGACAAAGCGCTTCGCGGATATGCGCGGCGCGGGTACCGCCCACAGCGGCTTGACGGGGCCAATGTCCATGGC
>JAAFGU010000187.1 GCA_010365205.1 Aromatoleum sp.
GAAGGCGTCAGCGAGCCACGCGCGCGGCCAGATCGTGCTCCGACGCCCCCGTCACCGTCACACGCGCGAACGTGCCCGGAGCGAGCTTGACCCCGTCGGCGACCCGTACGGAGCCGTCGATCTCCGGCGCATCGGCGGCGGACCGCGCGATCGCAGTGCCGTCGTCGGCATGACCGTCGATCAGCACGGTCATTGTCGAGCCGACGCGCCGCGCGAGCCGCGCCGCACTGATCCGCGCCTGCACCGCCATGAAGCGCGCGCGGCGGTCTTCGCGGATGTCGGCCGGCACCGGATCCGGCAACGCGTTGGCGACGGCGCCGTCGACCGGCGAATAGGCGAAGCAGCCCACGCGATCGAGTTGCGCCGCCTCGAGAAACGCCAGCAACTCCTCGAACTCGCTTTCCGTCTCTCCGGGGAAGCCGGCAATGAACGTGCTGCGGATCACGAGGTCCGGCCGCGCCGCGCGCCATGCCTCGATCCGGCGCAGCGTGCCTTCCGCGTTCGCCGGGCGCTTCATCAGCTTCAGGATGCGCGGGCTCGCGTGCTGGAAAGGTACGTCGAGATAGGGGAGCAGTCCGCCCTGCGCCGGGTCGGCGGTCATCCGTTCGATAACGTCGTCGACGTGCGGATAGGGGTAGACGTAGTGCAGGCGCACCCACGCGCCGTGCGCGCGCGCCATCGCGTCCAGCGCCGTCGCGAGCTCGGCCATCCGCGTCTTCACCGGCCGGCCTAGCCAGAAACCGGTGCGGTACTTCACGTCGACACCGTAGGCGCTGGTGTCCTGCGAAATGACGAGGAGCTCATTCACCCCCGCCTGCAGCAGCCGCTCGGCCTCGGCCAGCACCTCGCCGATCGGCCGCGATACCAGGTCGCCACGCATCGACGGGATGATGCAGAACGTGCAGCGGTGATTGCAGCCTTCGGAGATCTTGAGATACGCGTAGTGCGTCGGCGTGAGCTTGATGCCGATTTTGTCAAATGAGGGCGGGACCAGATCGGCGAACGGGTCGTGCGCCTTGGGCAGGTGCGCGTGGACCGCGGACAACACGTCGGCCGTGGCGTGCGGGCCGGTCACCGCGAGCACCCTCGGGTGCGCCGCGCGCACGAAGCCGCCGCCGTCCTTGGCGCCGAGGCAGCCCGTGACGATGACCTTGCCGTTCTCGGCGAGCGCCTCGCCGATGGCGTCGAGCGATTCGGCAACCGCGGCGTCTATGAAGCCGCAGGTGTTGACGATGACGAGGTCGGCACCGGCATAGCTCGGCGCGATCGCGTAACCCTCGGCGCGCAGCTGGGTGAGGATTTGCTCCGAATCGACGAGCGCCTTCGGGCAGCCCAGCGACACGAAGCCGACGCGCGCGGAAGTCGAGGCGCGCTTCATATCGCGGAGTCGAGCGGCCTTGGCGGGGGTGGCGGGCATGAGGATCGGTGGACGCGGAATTCACGTATTGTCATTGGGTGGAAGTGCGTCCGCCAGCGCTGCATCCGGCCGCCGGAGAGGCGGGCTACCGCAACGCAAAAAAAACCGGGCGGCGCGCCCGGATTTCGCGGCGCTTCGGCAGCTCAGCGTTTCTTGTCTTCGTCGGGGGCCGATTGCTGCGGGGCACCGAAGTTCGGAAACGGGAATGCCGCGAACATCCCGCGCGTCTGGTCCTGCATCCGCTGCTGCATGTCCATGAAGAGCTTCGCACTCTGCTCCAGGTAGTTGCCGAGCATCCCCTGCATCGCCGGCGCCTGCATCTGCATGAACTGCTTCCAGAGGTCCGGGGTCAGCATCATCTTGTCGCCGTAGATCTGCTTGGCCTGATCCTGCAGTTTCGTCTGGATCGCGAGGAACGCCTTGACGTTCTGCTCCATGTACTGGCCCATGATCGTCTGCTGTGCGCTGCCGTAGAACCGGATCATCTGCGACAGCATTTCCGAGCTGAACATCGGCATGCCGCCGGATTCCTCGTCGAGGATGATCTGCAGCAGGATTCCCCGGGTCAGCTCGTCGCCGGTCTTGGCGTCGATGACCTGGAAGTCGATGTTCTCCAGCACCATCTGCTTGACGTCCGCCAGCGTGATGTAGCCGCTGTGCGCCGTGTCGTACAGGCGGCGGTTAGGGTATTTCTTGATCATGCGGGGAGTGTCGCCCATTGCCAACTCCGTCCAAACGAGGAGGGCATTATAACTCACTGATTTATCGGACGTTTGAAATGAGCCCTGGCGCCGGATACGATCTATTGGTGCAGCGCATCAAAAAGTCCTTGACGTAATGGCTTACCGTCCCTACAATTGGTTTTGTGCGGTGCAGCAAATTCGATCGCGAGGGGGAGCCGGAGGCTCTCGCCGGCGGTCTGAGGCGCGGCACCCGGATTTTCGACCCGGGTCGTTCGCGACCCTTCACTCCTGACAAAAGGGAACGCCATGTACAACACGACCGAACAATTCGCCGAACTGAACAAAGCCAACGTCGCCCAAGCCACCAAGCTTGCCGCGCTGGCGATCGAGAACACCGAAAAACTGTTCAAGCTGAACCTCTCCGCCGCCAAGATCGCGCTCGCGCAAGGCGTCGAAGGCGCGTCGGCTGTCGCGTCGATCAAGGACGTGCAGGACTTGGTGACGCTTCGCGCCAAGTACGCGGAAAACGGCGTGCAGAGCGCGATGGGCTATTCGCGCAGCCTGTACGAAGTCGCGTCGGAAGCGCAAGCGCAGTACTCGCAGTTCGCGGAAGAAACGTGGGCAGCCTACACGAAGGGCATCGCCGCGTGGGTCGACAAGGCGGGCAAGTCGGCTCCGGCCGGCTCGGACGCCGCGGTCAACGCGTTCAAGTCCACGTTCGCTGCCTCGACGGCCGCGTTCGACCAGTTCCAAAAGGCGACCAAGCAAGTGGTGAACCTGGCCGATGCCAGCGTCCGTGCCGCCGCCGCCAACGCGTCGAAGGCTGCGACGACGAAGGGCCGCAGGGCCGCGTAAGGATCAAAAGATCCGATCGCGCCATCCCGCGGGGCGCTCCCGTGGGACGGCGTGTTTTTGCTTGGGGTGCAGTCCGTACGCGGTGCCTGTCTTGAAGCCTGGGCTTGAACCGCGACCGGGTATCCCAACGTTCGAACCGGTGACTCCTTCTGTATCTTTCTCCTCCTCCTGAGAGATACAGCCTCCAACCCCGCGGGGCGACCCGCGGGGTTTTTTTTGCGCCGGCGCATCAACACCTGACGCGTCGAACACGCCCCGGAGTTATTCGAGCTTGCCGACCCGGCGCACCGCGGCGCCGAGATTCTGCGCGTCGGCGTCCCAGAAACGCTGAAACTGCGGGGTGTCGAGGTACTGGACGGGTGTTTCGAGCGTTGCCAGTGCGGCAATGAATTTCGGATCGGCCGCAGCGACGCGCGCCGCCTCGCGCAACTTCGCGAGCACGGGGTCCGGCGTGTCCGCGGGTGCGAACAGTGCCGACCACTGGAAGAATACCGCGTCGAAACCGGATTCGACCAGCGTCGGGACCTCGGGCAGCGATGCAAGACGCTTGTCGCCCCACGACGCGAGCACGCGGATCTTTCCCGCCTTGGCGTGCGGGATCACCGTCGAAGGTCCGGACGCCACCGCGTCGATCGTGCCGCCAAGCAATGCGATCACCGCGGGCCCGGCTCCGGTGTACGGAACGTGCAGCAGCTTGATGCCCGCGGCGGCCGCGAACATCTCCATCGGCATATGCATGGTTCCGTAGTTGCCGGACGATCCGTACGTGATCGCGGCCGGCCTCTTGCGGGCGTCGGCGATGAACTCGGCAAGCGTCTTCCACCGACTGTCCGCGCGCACCGCGAGCACCGTCGGGTCGGCGGTGAGCCGGGCGATCGGCGCAAACTGCTTCAATTCGAACATGGGCGCACGGCCGGTGACCTGATCGGCAACGGGCAGGATCGAAATCGACGACAGCGCGAGCAGCAGCGTGTACCCGTCCGGCTTGGACTTGGCGACGTAGCTCATGCCGATGCCGCCGCCCGCGCCGGCCTTGTTCTCGATGATGACCGGCGTGTTGAGCGCGCGGCCGAGCGCTTCGGCGAACGGGCGTCCGACGATGTCGGCGACGCCGCCGGGAGGGAACGGCACGACGAGGTTGATCGGTTTCGACGGCCAGATCTCCTGGCCTCCCACCGGCGACGCGACGGCGCATAGCGCCGCCAGAACGGCGACCGGGACGAAGCATGCAATTCTCATGACCTCTCCTTCGCGGGCAGCGCCCCCGCTGGTGGCGCGTCATTGTCGATCGCGGCCTGCGAAAGCAAAGCGGCCGGACCGCTCCGGCCGCCGGCTGGCGCGAGGCCGACTCCTGCGTCAGAACATATGCTGGCCGCCGTTGATCGCGATGTTGGCGCCGGTGACGAACGCCGCCTCGTCGCTCGACAGGTACGCGACCAGTCCCGCGATCTCCTCCGGCTTGCCGAGGCGCCCCATCGGAATCTGCGGAATGATCTTGCTGTCGAGCACTTCCTTCGGGATCGCCATCACCATCTGCGTGCCGATGTAGCCAGGCGAGATCGTGTTGACGGTGACGCCCTTGCGCGCGACTTCCAGCGCCAGCGCCTTGGTGAAGCCGTGCATGCCGGCCTTGGCGGCCGAATAGTTTACCTGCCCGAACGCGCCTTTCTGCCCGTTGACCGACGAGATGTTGATGATCCGGCCCCAACCGCGGTCGACCATCGCGTCGCACACCTGCTTCGTCATGTTGAAGCACGAATCGAGATTGGTCTTGATCACCGCGTCCCAATTCGCGCGGTCCATCTTCTTGAACGTGGAGTCGCGCGTGATGCCGGCGTTGTTGACCAGCACGTCGATCGGGCCGACCTCCCGGGTGACCGTCGCGGTGCATGCGACGCACGAGTCCCAGTCGGCGACGTCGCAGGGGTACGCGCGAAAGCCGTAACCCATCTTGTTCATGTTGTCGAGCCAATCCTTCGTCTTGGTGTTGCCGGGCGAGTGCGTGGTGACGACCTTGTAGCCGAGTGCCGCGAGCTTGATGCAGATGGCCTCGCCGAGTCCGCCCATGCCGCCGGTGACGAGTGCGATCCGCGGAATCTTCATTGGCATTTTGGTTTTCCTCCTGGTGTTGGACGACTGTCCTGTCGATCCGGCGCGGGGCGCCTCCTTGGTCTGCGCCGAATCGCAAAAAACCTTTCGCTCGACCGCCAGCGCGACGCCGATGCCGCCGCTGATGCACAGCGGCGCGAGGCCTCTTCGTGGGTCGGTTGCATCTTAGCGCAGTCGGCGCGGGCACGCGCGCATCGCACGCCGCTAAGCCGCCCCTCCGGCGCCGAGGTGTCAGCCCGCGGACTCGAGCACGTAATGGCCGGGGGCGCTCGCCAGCGGCGGATAGTCGTCGCTGCCG
>JAAFGU010000188.1 GCA_010365205.1 Aromatoleum sp.
CGCCCGACGACCGCCGCCCGCAGCGGTCGGCCGCCCGCCCCGTTCGACTTGAATGGAATCGCGCCGCTGTTTGCCATCCATGCTGCCGGCCTCCGACGTACCGCGCATTGCAGGGCTCGCCGACCTGACGCGATCGTTGCCCCCCGGTCGAATCGAACGCGTTGCCGCACCCAGCGGGCGGCACGGGGCGCCACTCACGCGGGCGCCGCCGCCTGCCACGGCTCGCCCCAGACGTCGCGAATGACGTCGAGCAGCGCGTGGATCGCCGGCTCGCTTTCGCGCTCGCGCAGATGGATGAATTGCAGCACCGTCGGCAAGCGCGCGCCCGACCAGTAGCAGATCTCGCCCGCGTCCGCGGACTCACGCGCAAGATCTTCCCGCATCAGCGCAACGCCGAGGCCCGCGATCACGAGCGAGCGGATGACCGCCTCGTTATCGGCCTCGATCAGCTTGGCCGGCGCGACACCGTGCGCGCGGAAGAACTGTGTGGCGAGTACATGGAGACTGCTGATCGGCGGCGGCATGATCCACGGCTCGGCCGCGATCGTGTCCCAGCCCGCGCGATCGATGCGCTCGCTCCACGCCGCCGGTGCCACGACGCGATAGGCGATCTCGCGCAGCGGGACGGACGCGACCTGAGGGTGCGCGAGCTCGCCGTAGTAGAAGCTGGCGTCGAGCACGCCATCGCGCAGCTTTTCGAATGCCGTGCCGGAAATCTCCTGATGCAGCTCGATCTCGAGCAGCGGATGGTGTTCGACTGCGCGACCGAGAAATTCCCCGATGCGGATGACATCGGGATCGGACAAGGTGCCCACCAGCGCCTTCCCCGCCACCTGGCCCTCGAGCAATCGGGCCTTGGCGCGCAGTTCCTGGACCGCGGCGATGACCTTCGTCGCTTCCGGGAGCAGGCGGCGGCCGGCCGCGGTCAGCACCATTCCGGTGGCGGTCGGCACGAAGAGCGCCGCGGCGAGGTCGTCCTCGAGCGCCTTGATCTGTGTGCTGACCGCGGGTTGGCTGACGTGCAGCTTTTCGGCCGCCCGGGTCAGATTGCCGAGTTCCGCGACCGCCGCGAAACTTCGCAGCTGGTAGAGCTCCATCGCCTCTCCGCAGGTTGCCGAATCATCGCGCGCCAATCTTACGGCAGTTCCGTCGGTCCCGCGGGACATCAGCGGCGACGATGGCTTCGATCCAAAGACACGATTGGATCAGCAGCCGCCGGGCATCTATCGTTGCGACTGCGGGTGCATGCGAGTCTCTGTCGATGCTCCGCACGAATTGCCACCGTACATGCCGGCGGACCCCATGCGATCCAGCCTCTTTTTCTTCGTCGGCAGCCTCCTGCCGCAAGCGTCCGCCGACGACACCGAACTCCACGCTGCGGCAGCGCACCGGACTGCGGGTTTGATCGCGCCCACGGCAAAGGAACCGGCGTCACGCCCGTCGCACGGGCTGGTGCGCTGGCCGCGTCGTGCGCATCGGGCGAACCGGGCCGCGGACCCGGCTCACGACGGGAACGACGCCGAATTGGTTTCTCGGTTTCGCCGGCTGGAACGAGCCGTCGGCAGCCGCTACTACTGAACCGTACCTCGCCTGTCGACGATCGATCAGCGCAGGGCACCGCGTGGCCGGTGGCGCCGGCCTTTCAATGCAGCCTGGCGGGCTTCATCCCCGCCAATGCACGGCTCACGGCTTCATTCCACCGGCGCCGGCAAGCGGGATCAACCGGACGCGCGGCGCCCAGCAGAAAAAGTTGGCCAAGCAGCGGGCCGACATCGTCCGGATGCGTCGTTGCATAATGCACATCGAGAAACGCGCGAATCGCCAGGTGCGTGCTATCCGGCGATGCCGCTTTGCGTCTGATCATCGTTGGCCCCTTCGGCCTGCCCCTTTTGGAACCCCGTTCGGGCGGCGCTCGCGGGCGCCTGGCCTGCCGTCTCCCGCGATTGCATTGCACTGGGTTCAAGTAGATACCCGGCTCGTCCAGCGGTCAATCCGCGGCGCAGCAAACACGGTGAGCACCCGTCCTGCAGATGGCGCCGACCGCGCGTCCTCGTGCGGGCGATGGCGTGCCGCACGGCACCTCATTGCATGCTCCGCGGAGTTTGTGACGGCGGCCTTGCGCCAGCGATTCCGCAGTGCGCCATCGCGACGGCGCGCGCGACGCTTCCGGCCCGAACCCGACCCGCACGCGGCCGTCGCGCTCAAGCTCGGAATATTTGCCAGCGTCGGCGAACGGCGCGAAGCTCCGGCGCCCGTGAGCCGCAGCGCGTTGCGCAGGGTAGGACCTGTCGCGTTACAGCTGCAAACGACCGTCGTCGCCCGACGTCGCGGCCCCCATGCGCGCCAGCGTCGGCAGCAGGTTGAGGCCGGTATCGGCCCTGAGGCGGCGCGCCGCGTCTTTCAGTTCCGGCCGCGTCAGGTCGATCGGCTCCCCGGTGGCAGCCAGCACGATCGTATTGCCGCTCGCGCCACGTGCCAAGGCGATGGCGCGGCCATCGAACGCCGCGTGCACGCGATCGAGGCTGGGGAGCACGCCGCGGCTGCGGCTCAGCAGGTTGACCGCCAGCAATCCCTGCTCGCCAAGCCGCGCCCGCGCGTTGCAGTAGAACGGCAACGTGTCCAGCATGCCGGTCCGCGCCTTCGCGTCGTAGCCGTCGACGAGAATCAGGTCGAACTGACGGTCGGATGCGGCAACGTAATCATGGCCATCCCCTATTTCGATCGCCAGGCGCCGGGAATCGTCGGGCAGCTTGAAGAACCGCCCGGCGGCGGTGACGACGTCCGGCTCGATCTCGACGACGGTGAGCATCGCGCGCGGCCGGTTGCGATAGAGGAACTTGGTCAGCGAGGCCGCACCCAGTCCGATCAGCAGCACGCTGCGTGGCCAGCGCAGCGCAGGGCGCAGCAGCAGCACCGTCATCATATCCCGCGTGTACTCGAGTTCCAGCGCATTCGGTCGCGCGATGCGCATCGCGCCCTGCACCCAGCGCGACCCGAAATGCAGAAAGCGCACACCCGCTTCTTCGCTGATCTGGATCGACTGGGCCACGCTGGTGTGGTGAGTCAGAAATTCGCTCGATAGTTCGCGGCGAATTTGGCCGCAATGCTGCGTTGCTCGACCTCACCGTAGCACGGGCTACGGTCGCGGTCTCGCGCCTTGCCTGACAGCCAAATCCACTCGCTCCTTCATCTTCGAAACTTCTGACTCACCACACTGGAGAATCGTCGGAAGGCGGTGCGGCATTCGTCCGGCGGCCGGGGGAGCGGACGTCGCGCCGGCTAGGTCTTGCATGCGCCGACGTTGCCTGCGGCGACCGACTGTTCGGCCTCGGCGCTCGATACCGCGCGGCCGTCGAACAGCACGGCCAGCTGATTGGTCACGCCGAGCTTCGGATCGTCGCGGCGGCGGTTGTTGACCGCACGGATCACGTTCCATTCGTCGTGCGCGCCGACGCTGAAGCTCGTCGCCGCGCGCAAGGCGTAGTAATTGCGAAACGCCGTCTGCGACACCGACCCTCGCTCGACCGAGCGTTTGAGGTCCGCATCCTTCTGCAGGCGCTCGTCGAAATACGCGGCGAGCCGGTCCATATCGGCCTTGCCGGTCAGACCGAAAAAGCCGGCGAAGTCGGACGGTCCGACGAAATAGACGAAGTCAAAGTCCTCGCCCAACGCTTTCTGGCCCTCGAGTATCCGCGTCCACATCAGCAGATAGTCGCCCTGCCCGGCGCGGACGCCGTTCAACGTCGGCAAATCGGCGTCCTTCGCCGTCGGGTTCAGCACCCACGCGGAGTTGGCGCCGAAACGCGCCTCGATGCGTTCCTTGACCTGCTGCGCCACTTCCCGGTTGACGCCGAAGTAGCTGCCGCCCGCCGTCGACAGCGGAATGCTCATGTATCCGATCGCTTTGCCCTTTGCCCGCTCGGTGGCGATCTGCGCGCGAAAATACGCGACCTTTTCATCGATAGCCCCACGGAAATCGGCATTGACGCAATAGCAAAACCCCACGCCCGTGCATTCAGTGCCAGCCGCGGCGCGCGCGGCATCCGGCGTAAAAGCGGAGCACGCGAGGATCAGGACGGCGAGCGCGCCGGCCCAGGGGCGGCGTTCCAGTTCGAGCGGCATGGTCGATACTCCTGTGACGAGGGTCGGAACAGTCTGGCCCGCCGAGGGGCAAGCGGCACAATACTACGCCGGCAGCGCCGCCGAGCCCCGGATTCGCTTCGCCCCGCCGGGGCGCCTGTCGTCGTTTCCGCACCCGCCCCCGCGCGCATCGCGCGGACATTTCCGCTCCCCGCAATTGGCCCGCGCCGGCGGCCTCCATTAGAATCGGCGGTCTGCGGGCATCGAGAGTCAAGGTGACGACACTGAACATTCCTTCCTGCGCGATGGTGGCGTCGGCGTCCGCAATCGCGGGCGGCGAGGCCGCGGGGCGCAAGGCGCGCGGCGCAGCCAGCCAAGACGGTCACCGATGCTGATCTTTCGACAGCTGTTCGACCCGCAATCGTCGACGTACACGTATCTGCTCGGCGATGCGAAGCGCGGCGAGGCGGTCCTGATCGATCCGGTGTTCGAGCAGGCACGGCGCGACGGCGCGCTGATCCGCGAACTCGGGCTCGTGCTCACGGCGACGCTGGAGACCCATGTGCACGCGGATCACGTGACCGGAGCATGGCTGCTGAAGCGGCAGTTCGGAAGCGAGATTGCGCTCTCGGCCGACAGCGGCGCGACCGGCGCCGATCGCCAGCTTGCCCACGGCGACCGCGTACCGGTCGGCGACCGTTATCTCGAAGTCCGCGCCACCCCTGGCCACACGCGCGGCTGCGTCACTTACGTTCTCGACGACGAGAGCGTCGCGTTCACCGGCGATTGCCTGCTGATACGCGGCAGCGGCCGGACCGATTTCCAGCAAGGCGATCCGCGTGCGATGTACCGCTCGGTGCGCAGCCAGATTCTGACGCTGCCCCCGGCGTGCCTGCTCTATCCGGCGCACGACTATCGCGGCCTGACGGTGACCAGTGTGGCCGAAGAGAGCCGCTTCAATCCACGGTTGGGCGGCGACATCGGCGAGGCCGACTTCGTCGGGTACATGAACAACCTCGGCTTGCCGCACCCGAAGCTCATCGACATCGCGGTGCCGGCCAATCTGCGTTGCGGTCGGCCGGATCAGGGTGACGCGCTGCCGGCCGAGCCGACCTGGGCGCCGCTGACCTTCACGTTCGCCGGCATCTGGGAGATTCCGCCCGCTGCGCTGGAAGAGCATGCGGCAAGCGTGCAAATTGTCGACGTGCGGCAATCCGAAGAATTCGAGGGCCCGCTGGGCCGCATTCGCGGCGCGACGCTGATCCCGCTGTCC
>JAAFGU010000189.1 GCA_010365205.1 Aromatoleum sp.
CGGCGCAGCGGGCGCTGGGCCGCACGGGTGTCCGCGTCATCGCGCAGGGCGGCGACGGCGGCACCACCGACATCGGCTTCGGCTGCCTGTCCGGCATGTTCGAGCGCAACGACGACGTGCTCTATATCTGCTATGACAACGAGGCTTACATGAACACCGGCGTGCAGCGCTCGAGCGCGACGCCGCCCGCGGCGCGCACCGCCACGACCCCGGCACTGGGGCCTCTGCCGGGCAACGTCTTCGGCACCGGAAAAAACGTGCCGCGCATCGCCATGGCGCACCGGATCCCCTACGTGGCGACGGCGAGTGTCTCCAACCTGCGCGACCTCGAGCGCAAGGTCACGTACGCGATGGGGATTCACGGCGCGCGTTACATCCACATCTTCGTGCCGTGCCCGCTGGGCTGGGGTTCGGCGCCGGAAGACACGATCAAGCTCGCGCGCCTTGCCGTCGAGACCGGCCTGTTTCCGCTGTTCGAGGCACAGGACGGCGAACTTACGGCAAGCACTCCTATCCGGCACAAGATCCCCGTGACCGAGTACCTGAAGCTGCAGAAACGTTATGCCCATCTGTTCGGTAATCCGCCGGACCTCCGACGCATTGCGCTGATTCAGGCGATGGCCGACCGGAACATCGACGAGTTCGGCTTGCTGCCCTAGGAGATGGGCAGTGGACAAGCCGTACGTGCCGGCTCGAGCCTCGCGAACAAGACCGGAGCGTGGCGCACCAACCGGCCCCTGTATGTCGATCGCCTGCCCCCATGCAACAACGCTTGCCCGGCCGGCGAAAACATCCAGGGCTGGCTGTATCACGCCGAGTCCGGCGACTACGAATCGGCGTGGCGAGCGCTGACGGAGGAGAATCCGCTGGCCGCGGTCATGGGGCGCGTCTGCTATCACCCGTGCGAAGATTCGTGCAATCGCGGCAAGCTCGACGAGACCGTGGGCATCAACTCGGTCGAGCGTTTTCTCGGCGATGAAGCGATCAGGCGCGGCTGGAAGTTTTCTTCGCCCAAAGCCGAGAGCGGCAAGCGCGTGCTCATCGTAGGCGCCGGACCATCGGGGTTGTCCGCGGCGTATCACCTCCGGTGCTTCGGCCACGGCGTCAAGATCGTCGAGGCAGGTCCGCTCGCGGGCGGGATGATGCGTTTCGGCATCCCGAAGTACCGGCTCCCGCGCGACGTGCTCGATGCCGAGATCCGACGGATCCTCGATCTGGGCGTCGAGCTGGAGCTCAATTGCAAGATTTCCAATATTCTCGACGCCAAGAAGGCCGGACGCTTCGACGCCGCGTTCCTGGCAGTCGGCGCGCACATCGCCAAGCGCGCCTATATCCCGGCGGGCGAAGCCGCGCGCATGCTCGACGCGGTGGCGGTGCTGCGCGGCATGGAGGGTGAGGAAAAGCCGATGCTCGGACGGCGGGTGGTCGTGTACGGTGGCGGCAACACCGCGCTCGACGTCGCGCGGACGGCCAAGCGGCTGGGCGCGACCGAATCGATCATCGTCTACCGGCGCACCCGCGAAAAAATGCCGGCGCATGACTTCGAAGTCGAGGAAGCGCTGCAGGAAGGCGTGTTGATCAAATGGCTGTCGACGATCAAGAACATGGCCGACGAAGGTACGCTTACCGTCGAAAGGATGGCTCTCGACGCCAAAGGATTCCCGCAGCCGACCGGCGAGTTCGAGACCCTCGAAGCCGATTCGCTGGTCCTGGCGCTCGGACAGGATGTGGATCTTTCGCTGCTCGACGGCGTGCCCGGACTCGCCATCAAGGACGGCACCGTTCAGGTAGGCCGCAACATGATGACCGGCTATGCGGGAATTTTCGCCGGCGGCGACATGGTTCCCTCGGAGCGCACGGTGACGGTGGCGATCGGTCACGGCAAGAAGGCGGCGCGCCATATCGATGCCTGGCTCTCCGGAGCGGTCTACGCGCCCCCGCCGAAGCACGAGCTGGCCAGCTTCGACAAGCTGAACCCCTGGTATTACAGCGACGCGCCGAAAACCGTGCGTCCGATGCTCGACCTCGCACGCCGCACGTCGACCTTCGACGAGGTCGTGAGCGGGCTCGACGAGACCAATGCCTTGTTCGAAGCGCGCCGCTGTCTGTCCTGCGGCAACTGTTTCGAGTGCGACAACTGTTACGGGGTCTGCCCCGACAACGCGGTGATCAAACTGGGACCGGGCAAGCGGTTCGAGTTCAATTTCGACTATTGCAAGGGCTGCGGCATCTGCGTGTCCGAATGTCCGTGCGGCGCGATCAAGATGGTTCCCGAGACAAACTGAAAGCTGCCTTGCGCAACTGGCGGGCGCGACGGCCCGCAAAGCGAGCGAAAGCGGCGAGGAAGACAGGCGATGTTGCAGAAAAGTTATGAGGATGGGATGGCGAACGCGCCCTCCGCGCTGCCGAACGGCATTGCGCTCCTTCAGGATCCGGCGCTCAACAAGGGGACCGCGGCGCGCATTGCGGCCGCGGTCGCCGGGGTCGCGTACCGCCGAGGGCTGGCGCGCGGTGCCGAGCCGCCCGACCTGCTAGCATTCGTGAAGTCGCAGATGTACGAACCCCGCTATGCATCGTACTTGGCGGACTGAAGCAGACGCGATTGCCGCGGAACCCGGACAGAAATCTGCGCAAGAAAGGTGAGACACCATGAGGGAGACTATTCTGGCAACGCTGCGCCACCATCCGTTTGTGGCGGAGTTCGAGCCCAAGCACGTCGAAAAGCTTGCGTCGATGGCGAAGGAGATCCGCTTCGAGCGGGATCAGATGCTCTTTCGCGAGGGCGACGATCGCTCGGAGTTCTACCTGATCGTGACCGGACTGGTGGCGCTCGAGGTTGCCGCGCCGGGACACACGTTTCGTGTGCAGACGCTGTTCGCAGGCGATGAGCTGGGCTGGTCCGCAATATTGATGGGCAGAGGCAAGTACTTCCAGGCGCGGACACTGGAGCGCGTGGATGCGTTGGCATTCGAGGGGTCGGAGCTTCTGGCCGCATGCCGGGAGGACACTTTGTTCGGCTTTGTCTTGATGCAACGGCTCCTGGGAGTCGTAGGCGAACGACTTCAGGCGACGCGACTGCAGATGCTGGACATGTACTCCCCGGTGGCGGCGCGGGCGGGAGCGTGACCGGGCCAGTTGGTCAAGGACGCGACAGCGAAGCTCAGGGACAAAGTCAGGAAATGCGGCACGAAGGTCCGCGGCAACATGTCGACGCCGCCAGGCGTCCGTGCATACGGCGCCGAGATCCCGGATTCGGTGGCCCGGATCCTGACCCTGAAAAAGTAGGCCCGCCGCAGCAAGAGCATTCGTGAACCCGATCGCGATCACGCTGCTGCTCGCGGTTGCGCTCGCGGGGTTTGGCGCGCTCGCCTGGCGCAAGCTTGCCATTGTCGTGAAGCTGGCGCCCGAAGTGCGCTGGGACCATCCGCTGGCGCGCTTTCATGCCGTGGTCGTCAACGGCTTCCTGCAGTCCCGCATGGTCGCGCGGGAATGGAAGCCGGGACTAATGCACGCCGTCATCTTCCTCGGTTTCACGACGCTGCTGCTGCGCAAAGTGCAGCTTCTAGTCATCGGTTACGACGAAGCATTCGTCTATTCTGGGCTCGCTGGAGGGATGTTCGCGAGTCTCAAGGATGTCGTCGAGCTCGCGGTGCTTACAGCAGTCGGCTACGCATTCTGGAGGCGGCTGGCGCAAAAGCCCGCCCGGCTCGAGCGCAATGGAGAGGCTTTGGTGATCCTGTCGCTGATCGCCGCGATCATGGTCACCGATTTCCTGTTCGACGGCTTCCGTTTCGCGTTGAGGGCGCCGGCCGATGCGGGGATCGCGCACGAGCGATCGTTCGCCTTCGCCGGCGACGCGATCGCCCGCATGTTTTCGGCGCTTTCGCCGGGCCAGCTTGCCGCCGGATACCAGGCTTCGTACTGGACGCAAATGCTGGCGGTGCTCGGCTTCCTGGTGATCCTGCCCGTCGGTGAGCATTTCCACATCGTCACCGCGCTGCCGACGCTTTTTTTCCGGCGCGGCGGGCCGGCCAACCGCGTGCCGGCGCTGGACCTCGAGGCGATCATGGGCGGGAGCGACGCGGGCGAGATGAAAATCGGCGTGCGCACCGCGCTCGACTTGAGCTGGAAGGACGGGCTCGATGCGTTCACCTGCACCGAGTGCGGGCGGTGCAAGGACGCGTGCCCGACGTTTCTGACCGGCAAGCCGCTGGCGCTGAAGTGGGTTTTCGACAGTCTCAAGCAGCATCTGCTGGCGCAGCGTGATGCGATCGTCGCCGGCGACGACGCAGCATTGCCGGCGTTGGTGGGCGGCGTTATCGCGCCGGAGACGCTCTGGGCCTGCACCACCTGCGGCTACTGCGAGGCGGCGTGCCCGATCGAGCTCGAGCATCTGCCGCGCTTCTATCGGATGCGCCAGCACCAGGTGCTGATGGAAGGCTCTTTTCCGCACCAGCTGAAGGCCGTGTTCGAGGCCTACGAGGTGCAGAGCAACCCCTGGGGTCTGCCGGCCGACACGCGCGGGAACTGGGCGACCGGGCAGGGCGTCCCCGTCGTGCAGACGCGCGAAGACATGCAGCGGCTGGACTACCTGTTCTACGTGGGATCGGCGGAGTCGTTCGACCCGCGCGCCCGAAAGATCGCGGTCGCGTTCGTCAAGATTCTCCGGCACGCCGGCATACGGTTCGGCATCCTCGGCGCGCGCGAGACCTCGACCGGCGAGTGCGTGCGCCGCGCCGGCAATGAGATGTTGTTCCAGCAGCTCGCACGGACGCTGGCCGACACGCTGAACGGACTCGGCGTGACGCGCATCGTGACCTGCGATCCGCACGCCTTCAATACGCTGAAGAACGAGTATCCCGACTTCGGCGGGCACTACGAAGTCGTGCATCACACGCAGCTGATCGCGAGCCTCATCGCCGAGGACCGCGTCCGCGTCGACCGTGCGTTCGAGCGCGTGATCTACCACGAGCCGTGCTACCTCGCCCGGCACAACGGCGAATACGAAGCCCCGCGCGCGATCATCGCGCAGCTGACGCGGGACGCGCCGCTCGAGTTCGCGCTGCGCCGCGAAAAGGCGATGTGCTGCGGCGCCGGCGGCGCGAGAATGTGGCTGGAGGAAAACATCGGCCGCCGCATTAACATCGCGCGCGTCGAGCAGGCGTTGCCGCAGCAACCGCTCGTGATCGCCACGGCCTGCCCCTACTGTGCGACGATGATGAGCGACGGCGCGAAGGCGCTCGGGCGCGAGCCGGAAATCGATACGCGCGACATCGCCGAGCTGGTCGCCGACGCGCTTACAGAAGGTCAATCAAGCTGAGCGGGCCACGTCCGGAGTCGGCCTATTTTGTTGAAAAACCCCGGAACTGTCGATTGTTGATTGCGTCTGAGTAATGGGATCGGCGAGGACGGGAGAGCATCGACATGATGGGTCAACAGAGCGGCAATCAAGAGCGCTTGTTTTATTCGTTCAATCTGATGGCGCCCACCGCGCAAAATCTGCGACGAATGGCGAAGTGGCTCGCACCGACAACGATGAAAGAAGAACTAGCGCCTGCATAAGCGCAAATCGGGCATCGGACTCGATCCAAAAACGCCAAATATTTGCGATAACCGCCCGCATTGAAAAATGCGGGTGCGCAAAAACTCCCTTCCAAAATCGAGTTTTTCAACAGAATCGGCCGCCAGCTGCCGGTCGGCGTTGCCGTAGAATTTTCCGGTAAGCGGCCATTGACGAAGCGACCGGCGCCTGGCGATCCAACGCCGCCGCCGGGTATTCAGCCTACTCACCTCAGCGGCGCGACCTAATCCCGGTGGCCAATGGCGGCCGGCACAGCGTGCCGCCCACCCTGAACCCCAACCGCGAGCTGCGGGGCGGAGGGGGCAGGCATGGAGGTCGAGCGCCGGACCAGGGCGAGCGCACCGGCGCGGTATCGGCCGCGCCGCCCGAGCCAGAGCGCGCTCTATCGTTGCG
>JAAFGU010000190.1 GCA_010365205.1 Aromatoleum sp.
TGCGACGGCGGCGGCGTCCACCGGTCGGTAGCGCGCGGGCAGCAGGAACGACAGCGGGCGGAGCACGGCGAGGGCCATGCGCTCCGCGGCACGAAATTCCGCCCGCTCGCCGGCGAGCAGCGAGGGGCGCAGTGCGACGACCGTGTGGAACGGCAAGCGGTCGAGTTCCGCCTCGACCTCGCCCTTGATCCGGTTGTAGAAGACGCGCGACCGTGGGTTGGCGCCCATTGCCGAAACGAGCAGACATTGCGTCGCGCCGGCGGCGAGCGCCATCTTCGCAATCATCACCGGGTAGACGAGGTCCACTTCGCGAAACGCCCGTTGCGAACCGGCGCGCCGGATCGTGGTGCCGAGGCAGCAGTAGAAGTCGTGGAGCGGCGGCAGCGCGAAATCGCGAAGCTCGGCGAACTCGACGACGCATTGCCGGAGCTTTGGATGGGGCAGCGCGAGCGGCCGCCGCGTCAGCGTGACGATTTCCGCGACGTCAGGGTCGTCCAGCAACAGATTGACGATGTGGCGGCCGACCAGACCGGTCGCTCCGGCAACCAGGGCGGTGCGATGCATGCGGCATTATGGATGCTCGACCACCGCTTGTGGGAACACGAGGCCCGTGCGACGACGATCGCGGTGTTTACGCAGGCTGTCCACCGTGGCCATTTCCGGACGCGCCGGCCAACGATGCGCGCTACGTTGGCGCATGCCGACGCTGCCGGCCGCGCCTTGACATGCGCGGGCCGGCGTTCTCCGTCGGCGCCGGACGCGTATGATGAAACGGCCGCCGTAACCCCGGCCGGGATGCGCGGCGGCGCCCTGCGAAAAAAAGGAGATGGCAACATGGCGAAGAAGAGCGCGAGCGAAGGCGTATACCGCGTCACCGATGTGATCGGCACCAGTACGGTGTCGTGGGAAGACGCGGCCAAGAACGCGGTCAATGCGGCGAGCAAGTCGCTGCGGGACCTGCGCATCGCCGAAGTCGAAAAGATGGACATGAAGGTCGAAGACGGAAAAGTCGTCGCATACCGCACGCGCGTCAGCCTGTCGTTCAAGTACGAAGCCTGAGACTTGGCGACGCGGCCCCCGGGCGGGGCGGGGAACGGACGACCGAAGCCGATGCATCCGCGTCGTCGACGGTCGTCCGCTCGCTGCGGTGGACCCTGCCGGCTCGCGGTCAGTTCGCCTTGAACCGGACGCGCATCACTTTCTTGTCGTACTCCGCTTCGGTCTGCGGCGTGATCTCGGCGCCATCTGCTGCGTAGACGCGCCCGCCGCTGCGTCGGCAGAGGTCGCGTTCGTATTGGCAGGGTCCCATCTCGGGGTGCTTCTGGCACAGCTGCGCGACCTTGGGCGAGAATTCGATCGCCGTTTGCTTGCGCTCGCCCGCGGTTTCGGAAACGCACACGTATTGCGTATTCGGCGGAACGACAATCCGCGGCGGTGCGGCGGGAGGTGACGGCTTTGCGATCGCGACCGCGGCCTGCGGAGGCGTCGGCGCGGGCTCCGGGATCGTGCGGCGTATGACGGCCGCTCCGGTCGTATCTCCGGGGGGCGTGATGGGAACCGGCTCGCGCGGCATTGCGCAGGCGACGAGCATCAAGGCGACCAACGCCGGCAGCGCGACGTCCTTCATCGGGTTCTCCTTGATGCGCGCGCGGCACCGCACGGCGCCCGCTCGATGCGCCGGACCCGCGCGGACACGCGCGGTCGCGTTCCTTATAGCGTTTGCACGCTTCGGCGGTCAATCGGCACCCGTGGTCATCAATCGGCACCCGCCGGCATAGACGTGCGCGAGAATGACCGCCGCGCCCGTCCCGGTCCGACATTTCCGGTAAAATTGCGATTGGAGCGCCCCGGGGCGAAAGCCTGGCACGCGCTGCTTGTGGGATTCGGGTCCGGCGCCTGCGCCCCGGGATTCTACGCGCGACCGCGGGCTCGCATTGTTCCGCGCCGGGGACGGTGTTTCACGCGCCGCCCCGTCCCGCCCCCCTCTGGCCCAACCTCGGAAAATCTCATGCGTGTCTTCAATTTCAGTGCCGGCCCCGCGGTGCTCCCGGAATCCGTATTGCGGCAGGCCGCCGCCGAAATGCTCGACTGGCACGGCAGTGGCATGTCGGTGATGGAGATGAGCCATCGCGGCAAGGAATTCATCAGCATCGCCGACAAGGCGGAAGCGGATCTGCGCGTGCTGCTGGCGATTCCGGCCAACTACAAGGTGCTGTTCCTGCAGGGCGGCGCGATCGCCGAAAACGCGATCATCCCGATGAACCTGCTGGCGGGCCGATCGGCGGCCGACTACATCAATACCGGCGAATGGTCGAAGAAGTCGATCAAGGAAGCGAAGAAGTACTGCGCGGTCAACGTCGCGGCCTCCGCCGAGGACAAGGACTTCACGTACGTTCCCGCGCGCGACACCTGGAAACTCGGCAGCGACGCGGCGTACGTGCACGTGTGCACCAACGAGACGATCGGCGGTGTCGAGTACCAGTGGACGCCGGACACCGGCGACGTCCCGCTGGTCGCGGACATGTCGTCGCATATCCTGTCGCGCGAGATCGACGTCGCGAAGTATGGCGTCATCTACGGTGGCGCGCAGAAGAACATCGGCCCCGCCGGCCTCACGCTGGTGATCGTCCGCGGCGAGCTGCTCGACCGCGCGCTGCCGATCACGCCGTCCGCGTTCCACTGGAAGGAGCAGGCGGCGGCCGACTCGATGCTGAACACTCCGGCGACGTACGCGATCTACATCGCCGGGCTCGTCTTCGAATGGCTGTTGGCACAGGGCGGGGTGGCGGCGATCGAGCGGAAGAACATCGCGAAGTCGGCGCTGCTCTACGACTACCTCGACCAGTCGTCGTTCTACGCCAACCCGGTGCGCAAGGAGGACCGCTCGCGGATGAACGTCCCGTTCAAGCTGCGCAATGCGACGCTGGACGAGGCCTTCCTCAAGGGCGCGAAGGAAGCCGGGATGGTGCAGCTGAAGGGCCATCGCGCCGTAGGCGGCATGCGCGCGTCGATCTACAACGCGATGCCGGTCGAAGGCGTGCGGACGCTGGTCGAGTACATGACGGCGTTCGAACGGCGTCACGGCTAGGGGGCACGCGATCATGAACAAGTATAAGATTTTGGTGCTGAATCACATCTCGAGTCACGGTTTGCACCGTTTTCCCGCCGCGCGCTACGCGGTCGGCAAGGCGGTCGAGCGCCCCGACGCGATCCTGGTCCGTTCGCACAACATGCATGAGACGGCGATCCCGGCGAGCGTCCGCGCGATCGGCCGGGCCGGCGCCGGAACCAACAATATTCCCGTCGCCGAAATGTCGAAGCGCGGCGTGCCGGTGTTCAACGCTCCGGGCGCCAACGCCAATGCCGTCAAGGAGCTGGTGCTGGCGGCGCTGCTGCTGGCGGCGCGCAACGTCATCCCGGCACTCGGCTACATCGCGGGCCTGGACGCCGCCGACGCGGACCTCGAAAAGCGCGTCGAGGACGGCAAGAAGCGGTTCGCCGGCATCGAGCTGCCGCACCGGTCGCTCGGCATCGTCGGCCTCGGCGCAATCGGAAGCCTGGTCGCCGACACTGCTATCAAGCTGGGGATGAAGGTCACCGGCTTCGACCCTGATATCACCGTCGACGCCGCGTGGCGCCTGCCGTCGAGCGTGCGCCGCGCGCACAGCATCGAGGAGGTGCTCAAGCAATCCGATTTCGTCACGCTGCACGTGCCGCTGCTGACGGCGACGCGGCACCTGATCGACGAGAAGCGGTTGACGGCGATGAAGCCGGGCTCGGTGCTGCTCAATTTTGCCCGCGATGCGCTGGTCGACGAAACCGCGGTGATCGCGGCGCTGAGGGCGCGCCGGCTCAAGTACTACCTGTGCGACTTCCCCAGCGCCCGGCTGCTGCGCGAACCGGGCGTCGTGGCGCTGCCGCATCTGGGGGCCTCGACCGAGGAGGCGGAGGAAAACTGCGCGGTGATGGTCGTGGACCAGGTGCGCGAGTATCTCGAAAACGGCGCCATTGCCAACGCGGTGAACTTTCCGAACGTCGACCTGCCGCGCGAATCGCCACACCGCGTGGCGATCGCCAATGCCAACGTTCCCAATATGCTCGGGCAGATTTCCACGGCGATGGCCCTCGCCGGACTCAACATCCATACCATGGTCAACAAGTCGCGCGGCGAAATGGCCTACACGCTGGTCGACGTCGACAGCCCGGTCACGGACCCGGTCGTTCAATCGATTGCGGCGATCGATGGGGTGCTGTCGGTGCGGGCGATTCCCGAGGCCGCTTCCGACTGATCGTTCGCGCACGCGGGGGCCGCGCCGGCGCCTGAGGCCGCGGTGCACCGCGTTGCGGCGCGACCCACGCGGCTATCGCTACGGTTCTGCCTCGAAAACCACGGCGAATGGCCGCGGCAGCGCGCGCAAATCGTTGACGATGCGCACGCGCAGGAACGTACTCAGTTCGCCGAACGTGGAGCGCAGTTCGTCCGCCCCGTCGCTGATCGACGCAGTCCGACCCCAGCGCGCGCGGCGCCCCCGAGCGCGCGACCGCACAACGAGCCCAACCGCGAGTTCCGCGAGATTCGGCTCGCGGCTCATGTAGCGGCCGAACACCGCAACGGCTTCGATTTCGAGCGGATTGTGGGAAGTGCTCGCATTGAACTTCGCGGCGAGTTGGCAGGCCTTGGCCACCAGCATCTTCGCGCGTGCTCGCGGCAGCGGCTCGACCACCCGCGCAGATGCGAATTCAACAAACAACCCGGGTTGAACGTGGAAATCGTCCTGGCGCGAATTCGGAAGAAGGAGTCCCTCGGCGACCAGTTCATTTACCAGCATGTTGCCGACAACGCTGTCGACGCCGAAGTCGTGCCGAAGCGCCTGCGCGCTGATGCGGGCCCGCTCGGGCGGTAGTCCGACGACGCGTGCAAGGATGCGTCGAGACGCCGCGCGCAGTGTCATCGCATCGACGCCGAAATAGCGGCGGTCGCTGACCAGCGTCGTGACTTTCATCTCCCAGCTTCCATGGCCGCAGTGCAGGCTATGACGATAGCATAGTCCCCGGCGGCTGGCGTCGGCAAGCGCCCGCGATGGTCGTGGCCTCGGCGGGATTGCGAGCGCGGCGTCGCTGTGCTCGATCGTTCCGGCGTTGCCGGTGAGGGCGGTCCGCTCGGATCCGATCGAGGTCGAGGCTGTCCGTCGGCTAGTCGCGCCCGCCCGTGACCGGATGTCCTTCGGCGCGCCAGCGCAGCATGCCGCCGGCGAGGTTCGCGACGTCGTCGAATCCGGCCTGCTGCAGCAGCGCGACGGCCT
>JAAFGU010000191.1 GCA_010365205.1 Aromatoleum sp.
CGTCGTGACAAGCCGGCCCGCCCCGGTCGGTCGAATGAGGTAAAATCTTCTTTTTCCCGGCGTTTCCTCAATGTTGACCGGTAGCCTCGTCGCGATCGCGACGCCGATGCGGGAAGGTGGCGCTCTCGACCTCGCCGCGCTCGGCAAGCTCATCGATTTTCACGTCGCCAACGGCACGTCCGCGGTCGTCATCGTCGGCACCACCGGCGAATCGCCGACCGTCGACGTCGACGAGCACTGCCTGTTGATCAAGACGGCGGTCGAGCAGGCCCGCGGCCGCGTTCCGGTCATCGCCGGCACCGGCGCGAACTCGACGGCCGAGGCGATCGAACTCACGGCGTTCGCCAAGGAAGCCGGCGCGGCCAGCTGCCTGTCCGTCGTTCCGTACTACAACAAACCGCCGCAGGAAGGTCTTTACCGCCATTTCCGCACCATCGCGGAAACGGTCGATATTCCGCTGATCCTCTACAACGTTCCCGGCCGTACCGTCGCCGATCTCACCAACGACACGGTGCTGCGTCTGGCCGAGGTCCCGGGCATTGTCGGCATCAAGGACGCCACGTCGGACATGGTGCGCCACGTCGAGCTGATGCGTCGCCTTCCGCAGGGCAGCCCGTTCGCGCTGTACTCGGGCAACGACGACACGGCGCTGCCGTACATTCTGCTGGGCGGTCACGGCGTGATCTCGGTCACCGCCAACGTCGCGCCGAAACTGATGGCCGAGATGTGCCGCGCCGCGCTGGCCGGCGACATCGCGACCGCGCGCCGGTGCAACGACCGTCTGATGCCGCTCAATCTCAGGCTTTTCGTCGATGCGAATCCGATCCCCGTCAAGTGGGCGCTCGCCGAAATGGGCCTTATCCGCAACGAGCTGCGGCTGCCGCTCGTTCCGCTGTCGCCGCATCACCACGAGACCGTTCGCGCCGCGCTGCGCGAGTCCGGCTGCCTCGTCTGAACCGGAAGGTGTTCCCGATATGAATGTCGTGAAGTTCATTGCTCCGGCGCGCGCTGCCGCCGCCGTCGCTGCCGCCCTGCTCGTGCTGGCCGGCTGCGAATCCGTCTCGCTCTCCAAGAAGATCGACTACAAATCCGTGTCCAGCGCGCCGGCGCTCGAACTGCCGCCGGACCTGACATCGCCGCAGTACGACGATCGTTACAACGTCACCACCGCCTCCGGCCTCGCCGTGCAAAACGCCACGCGGCCGAAGTCCGGCGAAATGATCGCAGCGAACGCGAATCCCGAGGCGAAGATCGTCCGCGGCGGGACCGAGCGCTGGTTGGTGGCCAAGGCGACGCCCGAGCAGGCGTGGAACACGGTGCGCCAGTTCTGGCTCGACAACGGTTTTGTGCTGGCGATCGAGCAGCCTGCGCTCGGCGTGATGGAGACCGACTGGGCCGAGAATCGCGCCGAGGTGCCGCAGGATCTGCTGCGCCGTTCGATCGGCAAGATCGGGGACTTCCTCTTCTCGACCTACAAGCGGGACAAGTTCCGCGCGAGGATCGAGCGTGGCGTCGATCCGGGCACCGTCGAAATCTACGTGTCGCATCGCGGCATGGAACAGTTGCCGACGGCGAAGATCGACAGCTCGTCGCCGACGGCGTTCGCGTGGGCGGTGCTGCCGCCGAACCCAGGCCTCGAGGCCGAGATGCTGTCGCGGCTCCTGACCCGCTTCGGGTTGACCGAAGCCCAGGCGAAGGAACAGGTGCAGACCGTCGGGGGACCGGCGGTCGAACGAGCGCGACTAGAGAAAGCGGCCGACGGCACCAGCCGGCTCGTCGTCGACGACAATTTCGACCGCGCGTGGCGGCGGGTGGGCTTGGCGCTCGACCGGATCAGCTTCACCGTCGTCGACCGCGACCGCTCGACCGGCATCTATTTCGTGCGCTACGCCGACCCGGAACTGGAGAAGGCGGACAAGGGCTGGTTCACGAAGCTGCAGTTCTGGAAGGACACCGCGGAGAAGCCCGAGCAGTACCGGATTCTGGTCACCCAGGCCGACCCGCGCTGCACGATCAGCGTGCAGGATCCCGCAGGCGCGCCGGACAAGAGCGCCAACGGCGAGAAGATCCTCTCGCTGCTCAGGGACCAGCTGAAGTAGCCGCGTGCGCTTCGCCTCACTGGGCAGCGGCAGCGAGGGCAACGGCCTCGTCGTCGAGTCCGGCGACACCCGCGTCCTGATCGACTGCGGCTTCGGTGTCCGCGACGCGGCCGTGCGCCTCGCCCGGCTCGGGCTCGCGCCGGACTCGCTCACCGCGATTCTCGTCACCCATGAGCACTCCGATCACATCGGAGGCGTGCCCGCGTTCGCCGCGCGTTACGGCGTCCCGGTGTGGGCGACGTTCGGCACGCTGTCGGCGGTGTCCGCCCGCTTCGAGGGGATCGAAGGCATCTACGGCTTCGACAGCCACGATTCGTTCTCCCTCGGCGCACTCGAGATTCGGCCGATCTCGGTCCCGCACGACGCGCGGGAGCCGGTCCAGTACGTCGTCGGCGACGGCGCGTCGCGGCTCGGCGTGCTGACCGACCTCGGCGTCATCACCGCGCACGTCGAGGCTTGCCTTTCCGGTTGCGACGCGCTGGTGCTCGAATGCAATCATGATCTCCCGATGCTGGAAGCGGGCAGCTACCCGTATCCGCTGAAGCAGCGCATTGCCGGGCGGCTCGGCCATCTGCACAACGAGGCGGCGGCGGAGCTGCTCACGCGCATCGACACGTCGCGGTTGAAGCATCTGATCGCGGCGCACCTCTCACGGGAAAACAACACGCCCGAACTCGCGCGCGCGGCGCTGGCCGGCGCGCTTGGCTGCGCGGCGGAGTGGATAGGCATCGCCAGCCAGCGCGAAGGTTTTGCCTGGCGCGAACTTTGACGGGGAGTCCCATGGAAAAGCGTCAGGAGTTGTACAAGGGTAAGGCGAAGACAGTCTTCGCCACCGACGATCCGCACCGGCTGATCATGCACTACCGCGACGACGTCTCGGCGTTCGACGGCGCCAAGCTGGCGAAGCTCGATCTCAAAGGCGAGACCAACAACAAGATCAACGCGTATGTGATGGGCAAGCTCGCCGCCACCGGCGTGCCGTCGCATTTCGTCGGGATGCTGGACGAGCGCGAGTCGCTGGTGAAGGCGATGAAGATGGTTCCGGTCGAGTGCGTCGTCCGCAACGTCTGCGCCGGATCGATGGCGAAGCGCTACGGAATCGCCGAGGGGACGAAGCTCGCGGAGCCAATCTTCGAATTCTTCCTAAAGAGCGACGCGCTTCACGACCCGCTGTGCAACGACGATCATATCCGCGTGCTCGGCTGGGCGACGCTGCGCGAGATCGGCGAAATGAAGGCGATCACGCACAGGGTCAACGCGGTGTTGAAGCCGCTGTTCGCGGCGGCAGGCATCGATCTCGTCGACTACAAGCTCGAATTCGGCCACCCGACGGACGACCCGGACGGGCCGCTGGTGCTTGGCGACGAATTCACTCCCGACGGCTGCCGCTTGTGGGACGCGAAGACCGGCGAGAAGCTCGACAAGGACCGTTTCCGCCGCGATCTGGGCGAAGTCATCGAACACTACCGCGAAGTGGCCCGGCGCATCGGCGTGCCGCTCTGAGTAGGGGGGCGCGACTTCGTCCGCGAGTCAGAGCCCGAGCACAGTCGCCGTGATGCCCGGCTCGCCGGTCGCCCATATCTCCTCGAACCGGTTGATCAGCGGCTGCGCGTCCTGCGGTTGCTCGATGCCGAGCGCGGCCCGCGGCTGTTCGATATGGAAACGATGGAGGAAGTGGCGGCCGTCGACGATGACCAGCGGGTCCATCGCACCCTTGGCCTCCGCGCCCGTCTTGTAGACCGTGATGCCGAAGCTGAACATCTTCAGCAGCGCCATCAGCCGCGCGCCGGAGCTCTCCAGCCAGCGCGTGTCGTGGACGATGATCTCGAGCCGCGCCTCGCGCGAACCGCGGAGGAACGCCGCGAGTTTTTCGCTGCGCGCGACGCCGTTCCATCCCGTCTGCGAGAGGTCGACGTCGAAGACGCGAATCGACTGTGTCGCCAGCCCGACCAGTTCGTCGATCGCCGCGATTTGCTCGTTGATCGTTTCGAGCGTCCGATGCCGGGGTTCCGGACCCGCGGGCGCTGCTTCAGGAGTCGAGGTCGAGGTAGCCATCGCGATAGGCCTGCCAAAGGATCGTTCCGACCGGCGGATCGAGCGCGGCGACTTCGCGCCCGTCGAGATGGCGGGCGTTGGCCAGCCGCCGGATTCCCCGGGCGCCGCGGGCCGGCGCCGGCAGCGCCATGCCGTTCAGGAACAGGTGACGGTTATCGTAAAGGAGTTGCGTGCGCCTGTCCAAGCGCACGCCGCGCCGTGACGCGCGCGCGAGGAACGCCGCACGGGTGAACGGCGAGGGCGGCGGATCGAAGAACACCGTCGGTTTCGGCTCGGACAGCGAGGTCCCGAGGAATCGCGCGATCGTCGCCTGGTCCCAGCGGATGGCGTGCAGTGTGCGAGCACACTGGCGCAGCATCGCGCCGTCGATTCGCGCCGGCTCGCGGGTGGGTGCGAGATCCGGATCGGCATACCGGCCCGGCAGGTCGAGTTCATCGCGGAGGAAATCGAGGAACGCCGTGGCGAGTTCGGTCGCAGCGGCCGCGCGAAACCCGATCGAGTACGTCGTGCACACGTCGACCGCGGTCCCGTCGTGCGCGTACTGGGGCGGCAGGTACAGCATGTCGCCCGGTCCCAGAACCTCGTCGTGCTCCGGTACGAAGCGGCGGAGAATCTGGACCGGGAGTTCGCGCTTCAGCGTCAGGTCGCGCTTCAGCGTGAGGTCTTTCTGGCGGCCATAGCGCCAGCGGCGTTGTCCCCGTCCCTGCAACAGGAACACGTCGTACGAATCGAAGTGCGGCCCGACGCCGCCTCCGGGCGCGGCATAGCTCACCATCAGGTCGTCCAGCCGGGCGTAGGGCAGGAACGCGAATTGCCGCAGCAGCGCGTCGGCGGCCGTCGAGTGCAGGTTGACGCCCTGCACCAGCAGCGTCCAGTTGCGCTCGGGTAGCGCCTTGAAATCCGCGCGGCGGAACGGTCCGTGCGCCAGCGACCAGTGCCCGCCGTCGCGGACGACGAGGCGCGATTCGACGTCGTCGCGCATGGCAATGCCATGGAGTTGCGGCAGCGTGAAAAGGCCGGCGAAGCCGGGCATGGCGCCACGCACCAGCAGCGCCTGCTTCTGCCAGAACCCGCGCAGGAAGGCGACGGCGCCGCGGCCGCCGAGCAGCGTTCGCGACGGCCGC
>JAAFGU010000192.1 GCA_010365205.1 Aromatoleum sp.
CGGGCCGCTGCTCCTTCTGCCACGCCTCCCACAGAAAGAGGGCGGAAAAAGAAAAGATGATGAACAGGATGAGACGTTGCGTGTCCATGACGACCTAGCGTGTCGGCGTACGCGTCCGGGGGCGCGAACCGCGCGGGTGAATTCTCAGGAGTGTTCAGGGAACCGGGTCGTAACCGCCCGGATGATACGGATGGCAGCAGGAAATGCGGCGGACGGCGAGCCACATTCCTCGCGATGCGCCATGTTTCTGGATCGCCTCCCGCGCGTAGTCGGAGCAGCTCGGGTAGAACCGGCAATTCCGCCCGAGCAGCGGCCGGAACAGGTACTGATACCCGCGTATCGCGCACAACAGCAGCCACTTCATCGCGCCGGGGCCTCGGCGGCGAGGGAACCCAGCAAGCGTCCCGCTTCGGCGGCAACCCGTCCAAAAAGCGCGCGCGGACAGCCGCGCTTCAGGCGAAGGATCACGTCGTAGGTTTCCACGGCGGGGCGGGCGGCCCGCAGTGCTTCGCGGAACAAGCGCCGGACGCGATTGCGGTCGACCGCCCGCGGAAGCGATTTGCGGGTGATGACGAATCCCGCGCGTCCCGGCGCACGCTGGGCAGGCATCGAGAGAAGTTCCACGTAGTCGCCGTCGTGACGCCGGCCGGAACGAAACACGGCCTCATATGCGCCGGTACCGGTCAGGCGATATCGACGGGCACCGCCGCCCGCGTCGGGCGTGTACGTCAGGGGGTCAGCCGGGCGCGTCCCTTCGCGCGCCGCGCCGAGAGTACCTTGCGACCGCCAACGGATTTCATTCGGGCGCGAAAGCCGTGCGTCCGCTTGCGCTTGACGACGGAGGGTTGATACGTGCGTTTCATGATGGGCTGCCTCGGGTGAAAAAGCCTTATATTTAAACGCGTTAAGGGCCTCGCTGTCAACGCGCACATACGTATGCGTCCGGGACGACGATTGCGGCGGTGGGCGCGCCGGCCTGTGGATAACTTTACGCCGGGGCGCTACAATAGCCTCTGGAGAGGGTCCCGCTGTTTCCGCGACCGGCACCGGGTCATAACGATCCTCGCGCAATCGTGTGGCGTTTGCGCCGCGGGACTCTACCCCTCTGCTGCCCCCGCCCCGATCGGGGTCGTCCAGGTCCGCTCCCCGTGAGCGTGGCACTGGGCCGATCCGCCACCAAGGACATCTTTTCGCATGCCCCTCGTCCCGGTTTTCTGGCAGCACTGCCTGGACGCGTTCCGAGAGGAGCTCACGCCGCAGCAGTTCAATACGTGGATCAAGCCGCTTGCGGTCGAATCGGATGGGGACGGTTATCGACTGCTCGCCCCAAATCGATTCGTCCTCCAGTGGGTGAAGGAGCGCTTCGCCGACCGGATCGCGCAACTCGCGCTTGGGACCGATGGGCGAATGGTACCGATAGCGCTCGGCGTGGCCGAAGCGGCGCCCGAAGAGATACGGGCACGTCCCCCCCCCCGACGAATGCGGTACCGTTGGCCGCCCCGCTGGCCGCCCCTCTCAAGCCTTCGGCGTCGGCCGCGATACCGCGCCGTAACGACCAGACGAGCCTCAACCCGTCATTCACGTTCACGAACTTCGTTGCCGGCAAGGCCAACCAACTCGCGCGGGCCGCAGGTCTGCAGGTCGCCGACCATCCGACCTCGTACAACCCTTTGTTCGTCTACGGCGGCGTGGGCCTCGGCAAGACGCATCTGGTGCAGGCGATCGGCAACCACATCCTCGAGTTGAACCCGACCGCAAAGATTCGTTACATTCATGCCGAAACCTATGTGTCCGACGTCGTCCGCGCCTACCAGCACAAGGCGTTCGACGATTTCAAGCGCTACTACCGCTCGCTCGATCTCCTGCTCATCGACGATATCCAGTTCTTCAATGGCAAGAACCGCACGCAGGAGGAGTTCTTCTACCTGTTCAACACGCTGATCGAAGCACACAAGCAGGTCGTCATTACCTGCGACACGTATCCGAAGGAAATCTCGGGGATGGAAGAGAGGCTCATCTCGCGCTTCGGCTGGGGCCTCACCGTGGCGCTGGAGCCGCCGGAGTTGGAAATGCGCGTGGCGATCCTGCTATCCAAAGCGGCCTCAAGCGGCCTCAAGCTCGACGAACAGGTAGCGTTCTTCATCGCCAAGCACATCCGGTCCAACGTACGCGAACTCGAAGGTGCGTTGAAGCGGATCATGGCCTACGCGAATTTTCACGGACAGGACATCGCGCTCTCCGTCGCCAAGGACGCGTTGCGCGACCTCCTCGCCGTGCAGAACCGTCAGATCTCCGTCGAGAATATTCAGAAAACCGTCGCCGATTACTACAAGATCCGCATTTCCGACATGCACTCCAAGAAAAGGTCTCGCGCCATCGCGCGGCCGCGCCAGGTGGCGATGGCGCTGGCGAAGGAACTGACCCAGTTGTCGCTGCCGGAGATTGGAAGCAATTTTGGCGGCCGCGATCACACCACCGTCCTGCACGCTTGCCGGCAGATAGCCAAGCTGCGCGAATCGGTGCCGGAACTCAATCACGACGTCAATTTCCTGTTGCAGGTGCTGCGCAATTGACCGCGCGCAGCGCCGCTTCGGCGGGCCACGCCTTTTCCGCAGACAACCGGCCGTTTTTCCCTGGAAAAGACGGGCTTTCCAGTCTATAATATGTGGATTAACCGTACAGTCTCGCAAGTCTGGAAAAAGTCCCCAAACGATCCACCACCGCAACACGATTTGTCCACAAGGTTCGCCCGCTCCTAACCCGCTGACGACGAACGAGCTTTCCGACTTTTCCCGGATTCCGCCGTTCTCCTGTTAGCTGTTATTCGGTTTAGACAATGCAACTCAAGCAAATAGCGCGCGACTCGCTTCTGAAACCGTTGCAGGCCGTCTCCGGCATCGTCGAGCGCCGGCATACGTTGCCGATTCTGGCGAATGTGTTGCTCGAGCAGAAAGATGGACGGCTCTACGTGACCGCAACCGATCTCGAGATGCAGATCACGGCGCACGTCGATCTTCCGGGGAAGGAAGCGCAGGCGATCACGGTTGCGGCCCGCAAATTGCAGGACCTTCTACGCGCGCTCCCGGACGACGCGACGCTCACCGTTGACGCGAGCGGCAGCCGGATGACGGTCCGCGCCGGTCGATCGCGGTTCAACCTGCAGACGTTACCCGCAGGCGACTACCCGCGAATCGGACTGGGTGAAGAGCAATTACAGACGCTCACGCTGCCGCAACGCGACTTGCGGGGGCTGCTAAAGTCGGTCGAGTTCGCGATGGCGCAACAGGATATCCGGTACTACCTCAACGGCATGCTGCTCGTCATCGACACCGATTCGCTCCAGGCTGTCGCGACCGATGGGCACCGGCTGTCGTGGGCCAGCCTGAAGGTCGCCGGCAACTACCAGCGCCAGGAAGTGATTCTGCCGCGCAAGACCGTGCTCGAACTCGGCAAGCTGCTCGCGGACAGCGACGAGCCGGTCACCGTGGACGTGCTGGCCAATCAGGTGCGCTTCCGCTTCGCGAACGTCGAACTCGTGAGCAAAGTCGTCGACGGAAAGTTTCCGGACTACAACCGCGTGATCCCGACCGGCCACACCAAGAAGCTCGATTTTGCCCGCCCGGAATTGCTCGCGGCGCTGCAGCGCGCAGCAATTCTGTCGAACGAGAAATTTCGCGGCGTGCGCCTGGTCCTCGCCGCGGACCAACTGAAGATCATCTGCACCAACAGCGAACAGGAAGAAGCGGAGGAAGAGCTCGATGTCGCATACACGGGCGATGGGCTCGACATCGGCTTCAACATCACTTACCTGCTCGATGTTTTGCAGAACCTGGCGATGGAGCGCGTCCAACTCGCGTTTGGCGATGCCAATTCCAGCGCGCTGGTCACCGTACCGGATCGCGACGACTACAAGTACGTCGTGATGCCGATGCGAATTTGACGCGCGCCGCCGAGCCAACGGTTCGAAGTGGCGCCGACCCCCGGGTCGGCGCTGACGTTTTGGGCAACACCGAAGTCAACCGAAAGCCACGATGACCCCAGCCCTTCCGAAGCCCGTCGACAACGGCGACGATTACAATTCCGACAGCATCAAGGTCCTGAAGGGCCTCGACGCGGTGCGCAAGCGTCCCGGCATGTATATCGGCGACACCTCCGACGGCACCGGCCTGCACCACATGGTGTTCGAAGTTCTCGACAACGCGATCGACGAGGCGCTTGCCGGCTACTGCGACGACATCAAGGTGGTCATCCACGCCGACAACTCGGTCTCGGTAGTCGACAACGGCCGCGGCATCCCGACCGACATCAAGGACGACGACGAGATCAAGCGGTCCGCGGCCGAGATCGTGATGACCGAGCTCCATGCGGGCGGCAAGTTCGACCAGAACAGCTACAAGGTGTCCGGTGGGCTCCACGGAGTGGGCGTGTCGGTCGTAAATGCGCTTTCGGATTGGCTGAAACTCAAGATCTGGCGCAGCGGTCGCGCGCATCAGATGGAGTTCCGCCGCGGTGTCGCCGTATCGCCTTTGGCGGTCATCGGCACGACGGACCGGCGCGGCACCGAGGTGCATTTCATGGCGTCGCCGGAAACGTTCGGCCGGGTCGAATTCCACTACGAAATCCTGGCCAAGCGCATTCGCGAACTGTCGTTCCTCAACAATGGCACCAAGATCGAACTCGTCGACCAGCGCGACGGCAAGAGCGAGAACTTCGCATACTCGGGCGGCATCAAGGGTTTCGTCGAGTACATGAACCGCAGCAAGCAAGTGCTGCACTCGAAGATCTTCCACGCGATCGGTGAAAAGGACGGCCTCACCATCGAAGTCGCGATGCAGTGGAACGATGCGTACACCGAAAACGTCCAGTGCTTCACCAACAACATCCCACAGCGTGACGGCGGCACCCACCTGACCGGCCTGCGGCAGGCGATGACGCGTACGCTCAACAACTACATCGAGAAGGAAGAGGTCGCGAAAAAGGCGAAGGTCGAGACCACCGGTGACGACATGCGCGAGGGTTTGTGTTGTGTGCTGTCGATCAAGGTCCCGGAGCCGAAGTTCTCCTCGCAGACGAAGGACAAGCTGGTGTCTTCCGAAGTGCAGCCGATCGTGCAGGAAGTGGTGTCGGCGAAGCTCGCTGATTTCCTGCTCGAGAATCCGGCCGACGCGAAGATCATCTGCTCGAAGATCGTCGACGCGGCGCGGGCGCGCGAGGCCGCGCGCAAGGCGCGCGAGCTCACGCGGCGCAAGGGAGTGCTCGACGGCCTCGGGCTGCCG
>JAAFGU010000193.1 GCA_010365205.1 Aromatoleum sp.
CAACTCGCCGGCTATGTGCACCGCGCCGTGCGCGCCGAGGTGGCGCTGGCCGCGGCTGCGGGTGCGACACTGCGACTGCAGCGCGGGAAGCGGATCGTCGAGGTGAAACCGGGGGGGCGCGACAAGGGCACCGCCGTCGTGGCGTTCATGTCGGAAACCCCGTTTCACGGCCGACGGCCGGTATTCGTCGGCGACGATCTGACCGACGAGTTCGGCTTCGCCGCCGTCGAGAGCCTTGGCGGCTGGGCGGTCAAGGTCGGGGGCGGCGCGACGCGCGCGCACTATCGACTGCCTGACGTGGACGCGGTCCGCGTGTGGCTGGCGGCGGCGGTCAGCGCCGGGGAGCCCGGCTGATGCGTAACCTCGATCTGGCACTGGTCGGCAACGGCCGCATCGGTCTGCTCGTTGATCCGGAGGGCACCGTGGTCTGGGGCTGCTTCCCGCGGTTCGACGGGGACGCCACGTTCTGTGCGCTGCTCGACACCGCGCCGCCGGCGACCGCGCGCGGCTTGTATGCGATAGAGCTTGTCGGATCGGTGCGCGCCGATCAGGAATACGTCAGGAATACGGCCGTGCTGGTGACCCGGCTCTACGACGCAGCGGGTGGGGCCATCGAAATCACCGATTGCGCCCCCCGTTTCCTTCAGTTCGGCCGCGTATTCCAGCCGACCACGCTCGTTCGCCGGCTGCGCCGGCTGGCGGGCAACCCCCGCGTGGTCGTACGCCTGCGTCCCGCCTCGTCGTTCGGCAGCGAACGCCCGGCGACGACGGTCGGCAGCAATCACATCCGCTACGTCGGTGCCGAGCAGACGCTGCGCCTGACCACCGACGGCTCGCTGACGGCGATGCTCGAGGAGCGGTCGTTCCTCCTCGACCGCGACGTCGCGCTGCTGTTCGGCGCCGATGAAACGGCGCAGGCTGCTCCCGCCGAAATCGCCCGCCGTTTCATCGAGGAAACCACACTCTACTGGCGCCAGTGGACCCGGAGCCTGGCGATCCCGTTCGAATGGCAGGGTGCGGTGATCCGTGCCGCGCTGACGCTCCAGCAGAACGCCTACGACGACACCGGGGCGATCATCGCCGCGATGACGACGTCGATTCCGGAAGCGCCGGACTCGGGGCGCAACTGGGACTACCGCTACTGCTGGCTCCGCGACAGTTATTTCGTCGTCGATGCGCTGAACCGCCTGAGCGCGACGGAAACGATGGAGGGATACCTGGGTTACGTCGTCAATGTCGCGGCCGGCGTCGGCGACCGCCCGCTGCAGCCCGTTTATCGGATCAATGGCGACGCCGCGCTGGCGGAATCCGCCGTCGACGCGTTGCCGGGCTATCGCGGAATGGGTCCGGTTCGGATCGGCAACGACGCGCACCGGCAGATCCAGAACGACGTGTACGGCTCGGCGATTCTGGCGGCGACACATGTGTTCTTCGACGAGCGATTGACGACACTCGGCGATGCCGCCCTGTTCGAGCGCCTCGAAGGCCTCGGTCGCCGCGCGCTCGCCGCGCACGACCAGCCGGACGCGGGTCTCTGGGAGTTGCGCGGTGCCGCGCGCGTGCACACGTTCTCCAGCGTGATGTGCTGGGCCGCGTGTGATCGGCTCGCCCGCATCGCGGCGCGCCTGGCGCTCCCGGAGCGGGAAGCGTCATGGCGCGCCGGCGCCGAGCGCATCCGCAAATTCATCGACGCCAATTGCTGGAACGAACGGCGGCAGAGCTTCGTCGCGTCCGCGGGCGGCGACACGCTCGACGCGAGCATGCTGCTGCTCGCGGATCTCGGCTTTCTCGGCGCGGGGGACCCGCGTTTCGCGGCGACCGTCGGGGCGATCGAGCGCGAATTGAAGCGCGGCGATTTCATTTTCCGCTACGTCGAGCGTGACGATTTCGGCGAGCCTGCGCACGCGTTCATCGTCTGCACCTTCTGGTACGTGAATGCGCTGGCCGCGCTCGGCAGGCGCGACGAGGCCCGCGCGCTGTTCGAGCGGCTGCTCGCCTGCCGCAATCGCCATGGCCTGCTCGCCGAGCATCTGGACACCGCGACCGGCGAACAGTGGGGAAACTTCGTGCAGACCTACAGCATGGTCGGGCTGATCACCGCGGCGATCCGGCTGTCGCGGCCATGGGACGCCGCGCCGTAGATCGGTCGCTCAGTTCGCTTCCACGGCGTCCGCGAGCGCCTGCGCGATCGCGTCCTTAAGCACCGCGGGCTCCTGCGCGCCCGACACGGCGACCTTGTCGGCGAAGATGAAAAACGGCACCCCGTCGACCCCGAGCTCGCGGACGCGCCGGTCGAGCGCGCGAATCGTATCGACGCCCTCGTCGCTCGCGAGCATCGCCCGCACCGCCTCGCGATCGAGCCCCGCTTCGCCGGCGATGTCCGCGAGTACGCCGCGGTCGCCGATCGCCCGGCCGTCGAGGAAGTACGCGCGGAACAGCCGATCGACGACGTCGTCTGCGGCGCCGCGTGCCTGCGCCCACGAAATAAGCCGGTGCGCGTCGAGCGTGTTCGGCTGGCGCTCGATCCGGTCGAAGGCGAACGGAATGTCGACGGTCGATCCTGCAGCGCGGACGCGATCGTAGATTTGCGCGGCACGCGCAGGACCGCCGAATTTGTCCTCGAGATACGAGCGGCGGTCCACGCCTTCGGGCGGCAAATCGGGGTTGAGCTGAAACGGGTGCCAGTTCACGCGCAGGTCGAGCCCGGGCTGCTCGGCCGCGAGATTCGCCAGCGCAGTGGCCAGCCGCCGCTTGCCGATGAAGCACCACGGACAGACGACGTCGGACACGACATCGACGTTGAGAACGCGCGCTGCGGACGTGGCGGACATGCGAGCACCGGGAGTCGGAAACACGGCCATTATCCGCCCGCCGGACGCGGTTCGCGTCCGCGGCGATGGCGGGCGATAATCGACGTCTCCGATTTCGGCCGCTCGATGCATGGCAACGCCGCTTCGCCGCTGGGACGTGTTCTGCAGGGTCGTCGACAACTACGGCGACTCCGGCGTCTGCTGGCGTCTCGCGCGACAGCTCGCCGCCGAGCACGCGCTCGACGTGACGCTGTGGATGGACGATCTCGCGCAATTGGCGAAGATCGTGCCGGACGTGGACGCGGCCGCGATTGCGCAGACGGCGGCCGGCGTCACCATCCGTCGCTGGATCGAACCGTTCGAGGCCGGCCCGCCACCGGGCGACGTCGTGATCGAAGCGTTCGGCTGCGGACTGCCCGAACGCTACGTCAATGCGATGGCGCAATGCTCGCCCACGCCGCGCTGGTTCTTGCTCGAGTATCTGAGCGCCGAAGTCTGGGTCGACGGTTCGCATGGGCTCGCGTCGCCGCATCCGCGGCTGCCGCTAGCCCGGCGATTCTGGTTCCCCGGCTTTACCGTGGAAACCGGAGGCCTGCTGCGCGAACGGGGCCTGTTCGCGGCACGCGACGCTTTTCAGCGCGACCGAGCCGCGCGCAACGCCTTCTGGACACGGCTCGGCGTTCCGCCACCCGAGGCGGACGAACTGCGCGTCTCGCTCTTCTGCTATCCGGCGGCGCCGCTGGCACCCGTCCTCGATGGCTGGGCGGACGGCGAAACCCGCGTCACCTGCCTTATTCCGGAGGGTGTCGCGGTTGGCGCCCTCGACGCGTGGGCGGGAGGGCGCATACCACATCGTGGCGAGCTGCTCGTCCGTGGCCGGCTCACGGTATGCACGATTCCGTTTCTCGCGCTGGACGACTACGACCGGCTGTTGTGGGGCTGCGACGTCAACTTCGTACGCGGTGAGGATTCGTTCGTCCGCGCGCAATGGGCGGCGCGCCCGTTCGTCTGGCACATCTACGCGCAGGACGAGGGCGTGCACTGGCCAAAGCTCGACGCGTTTCTGGACCGCTTTAGCGTCGGTCTCGCGCCCGAGGCCCTCGCGGCGACGCGCCGCTTCTGGCACGCATGGAACGGCGACGCTGCGGCAGGCGCGGTCGATTCCGCGTGGATTGAATTCGCGCGCGCGGGCCCCGCGCTTGGCGGTCACGGCGATCTCTGGGCGAACCGGCTGGCAGGCTCCCCGGACCTCGCGACCGGCCTAGTCAAAAGCGCCGGAAACGGGTTATAATTCAAGGCTTTTTTTGCGCCGGCCGGATCTGGGCACAGTGCGGAGCACAGCCTGTCGACAGTGCCGGCACGCCAACCATCACAGACAGAAACCAAGAGACAGCCCCAGGTGCCACAATGAAAATCGCCCAGGAAATTCGCGCCGGCAACGTGATCATGGTCGGGAAAGATCCGATGGTGGTCCAGAAGGCCGAGTTCACGAAATCCGGCCGCAACGCGTCGGTCGTCAAGATGAAGCTCAAGAACCTGCTATCCGGCTCGGGCACGGAAACCGTGTATCGCGCCGACGAGAAGTTCGACGTCGTCCAGCTCGAGCGCAAAGAGGTCACCTATTCGTACTACGGCGACCCGCTCTATGTGTTCATGGACGACGAGTACAACCAGCACGAAGTCGAGGCCGAGAGCATGGCCGACGCGATTCCCTACCTCGCCGACGGCCTGCCCTGCCAGCTGACCTTCTACGAAGGCAAGGCGATTTCGGTCGAGCTGCCGACGTCGGTGGTGCGCGAAGTGACGTACACGGAGCCCGCGGTCAAGGGCGACACTTCGGGCAAGGTGATGAAGCCGGCGAAGATCGTCAGCGGTTTCGGCGTGCAGGTGCCGCTGTTCGTCAGCACCGGCGACAGCATCGAAATCGACACGCGCACCGGAGAATACCGTCGCCGCGTCTGAAGTCCCGGTCCGTATCGCGCAATTCGTCTTGAAAGGGCCCCGCGCGGGGCCCTTTCCGTTTCCGCCATTGCGGCATACGGCGCGGAACGAATCAGCATAGCCTGCATCAGACACAACATGTCCATGCGCCCCCAGGCCCGCTACGCCCGGACGATCGAACGCCGTCCCAGCTGGCGCAGCGTCGCCCTGAACGCGCTACTGCGGCTGACCATGCGCAGGCGGCTCGCGCACGACGCCGACGTCGTCGCACTGCGCAGCCAGTACGAGAAGTTCGATGCCCGGCAGTTCAAGGTCGACCCGGCCGCCGTGCGCAGCGCCGTTGATTGCGGGGCGGTGCCCTGCGAATGGCTGACCGTGCCGGAGACGCGTGCCGAGCGCGTGATCCTCTACCTCCATGGCGGGTCGTTCGCCTTCCGCTTCCCCAACGCCTACGCGGCGTTCGCGGCC
>JAAFGU010000194.1 GCA_010365205.1 Aromatoleum sp.
CGGCGCGACCCGCGCCGCGGCGGCGGTGGGCGTCGGCGCGCGCACGTCGGCAACGAAATCGCAGATCGTGAAATCAGTTTCATGGCCGACGCCCGACACGATGGGCAGCGCCGATTCGTAGACCGCCTGCGCGACGGCTTCTTCGTTGAATGCCCAAAGGTCCTCGATCGACCCGCCGCCGCGGCACAGGAGCAGGACATCGACTTCGGCGCGCGCGTTGGCGGTGCGGATGGCCTGGGCGATTTCCGCGGGCGCGCCTGCGCCTTGCACCGCGCTCGGGTACAGGACGATCGACAGCGACGGCCAGCGAACGCGCAGCGTCGTCAAAACGTCGCGCAGCGCAGCGGCCCGCGGCGAGGTGATGATGCCGACCGCACGCGGGAAGGCAGGCAGGGAGCGCTTGCGTTCCGCGGCGAACCAGCCGGCGGCCTCGAGGCGAGCCTTCAGCCGCGCGAATCGCTCGTACAACACGCCGACGCCCGCCAGGCGGATCGACTCGACGTTGAGTTGGAACTCGCCGCGCGCTTCGTAGATCGACGCGGTGGCGCGGACTTCGACCGACAGACCGTCCTTCAGCGCGAAGTCGGCGAATTGCGCCTTGTGGCGGAAGAACACGCATCGCACCTGTGCCTGCGTATCCTTGAGGTTGAAATAGCAGTGACCGGAGGCGGCGCGGGTGAAGGTCGAGATTTCGCCGGCGACCCAGACCAGGCCCAGGTGTTTTTCGAGCAGCAGGCGGGCGGAACTGACCAGCAGCCCCACCGGGAGGACCGTCGAGTATCCCGGCAAGCGATTTTCCGGTACCTGTCCGGATCCCGGCGCCGATTCCGCCGCGGAATCGAAGTGGGCGCTTGCTTTATTGGTCAAGTTAGTCGAGTCCACGCCGGTTCGACAACGGGGTCGCAGTAGCGCGTTTGTCCATGACGGAAACGAGTCCGCTTTCGGTCATGCATTCGTCATGGAGCCTCGTCTGGCCCCGGAAATGGCCCGCGATACTGCCCCGGTGCGCGTTCCCAACACCTTGATAGGCAAGAAAAAAAGTCGGTGCGAAATTGGGCACGACAACGATTTTACCGACCTGGGCACTACTTAGCGCCCGAATGTACAAGATATGCACACTATTATCCACAGGATTTGTGGACAACGCTGCGTTTCGGGGGCCGAGCGGCGCCCCGAAAGCCTTATCTGGCGCGGGATTCCGAACGGTCTCTGGTGCGCAGGGGCGGCGCGGTCGATGACGCCGCATCCCCTGCCGGTTAGAATACGCGAACCACTTTGATTGTTCATGAACAAAACCAGATGAGTGCTGCACCGCCGCAAACGCCTGTTGCGCCAAAAGCGCCAGATCCCGCCGTGAGAACAGCCGGCAAAGAGGGTCGCCCGCCGCGCGACCCGGCGGCGCCTGCGTCCAATTTTCTTCGCGCGGTCATCGCCGAGGACAAACGGAACGGGAAATATGGCGGGCAGGTGGTCACGCGCTTCCCACCGGAGCCGAACGGCTACCTGCATTACGGCCACGCCAAGTCGATCATCCTGAACTTCGGCCTGGCGGCTGAAAACGACGGTCGCTGCCACCTGCGGTTCGATGACACCAATCCGATCAAGGAGGACGTCGAGTTCGAGGATTCGATCGCCGACTCGGTTCGCTGGCTCGGTTTCGACTGGGGGCCGCATCGCCATCACGCATCGGACTACTACGACCAGCTCTACGCGTTCGCCGAATGGTTCATCGAGCAGGGGCTCGCCTATGTCGACAGCCAGTCGGCGGACCAGCTGCGGGCGTCCCGCGGCACGCTGACGCAGCCCGGAACGGCGTCGCCGTACCGCGCGCGGTCACCGGAGGCGAGCCTCGCCCTGTTTCGCCGGATGCGCGGCGGCGAGTTCCCCGACGGCGCGCACATCCTGCGGCTCAAGATCGATATGGCGAGCCCAAACGTCAACATGCGCGACCCGGGCATCTACCGGATCCGCCACGCCTCGCACCACCGCACCGGCGACAACTGGTGCATCTATCCGCTCTACGACTACACGCACTGCATCTCCGATGCGCTGGAACGGATCACCCACTCGATCTGCACGCTCGAATTCCAGGACCATCGGCCGCTCTACGACTGGGTGATCGAAAAGCTTGCCGATGGCGGCAAGCTCCTGCGTCCGCTGCCGCAGCAGTACGAGTTCGCGCGGCTCAATCTGACCTACGTCGTGCTGTCGAAGCGCAGACTGATCGAGCTCGTCGCTGGCGGCCACGTCGATGGCTGGGACGATCCGCGTATGCCGACGCTGGTCGGCGCGCGACGTCGCGGGTTCACGCCGGAGGGCTTTCGTCTGTTCGCCGAGCGCATCGGCGTGTCGAAAGCCGACTCCTGGATCGACATGAGCGTGCTCGAGGACTGCATGCGCGACGACCTGAACGCGCGGGCGCCGCGCCGCATCGCCGTGCTCGATCCGGTGAAGCTCGTCATCGACAACTACCCCGAAGGCGCGAGTAAGGAGTGCTTCGCCCCCAACCATCCGCAGCGACCGGAACTCGGCAAGCGGGCGGTGCCGTTCTCGCGCGAACTTTGGATCGAGCGCGACGATTTTCAGGAGCATCCGCAGAAGGGCTACTTTCGCCTGTCCCCGGGTGCGGAAGTCCGGCTGCGCTACGCGTTCATCGTGAAATGCACCGGCGCGGACAAGGACGCTGCCGGCAACGTGACGGCGATTCACTGCACCTACGATGCGGACACGCGCAGCGGGACGCCGGGCGCTGACGCACGCAAGGTCAAGGGCAATATCCACTGGCTGTCGGCTGCGCACGCGGTGCCCGCCGAGGTCCGGCTTTACGACCGGCTCTTCGCCGCGCCATTTCCGGGCCTGCGCAATCCCTGGGGCACGCGCGGTGACGACGCGCCGGTCGAGGCGGTGGTGTCCCCCGGGCACGCGACGGTGGTCGCCGGCGACGACGACGCCGACCCGGCGGAACCGGTGGAGCGCAATTATCTCGACGACCTCAATCCTGCGTCGAAGCGGGTGATTACCGCGTTCGTCGAGCCGCTGCTGGCCGCGGCCGCACGCGAAGACCGGATTCAGTTCGAGCGGCACGGGTACTTCGTCGCCGATCTCGCGGATCACGCGCCCGGCAAGCCGGTGTTCAACCGCGCGGTCACGCTGAAGGACTCCTGGGCGAAACCGTAGCGCCGCCGCGCTTCGCCCCGCTCCCCGCGGCGAATTCATTCTCGCGCCGTCGCTGTTTTGTTGAGCTCGGGGTCGCGCTAAGATGGCGACCTCCCCGTTTCCCGACAGGTACTGCCATGAAACGCATTGTTCTATTCCTCTTGACGAACCTCGCGGTGATGGTCGTCCTCTCGATCGTGTTGCGGCTGTTCGGGCTCGATCGGGTGGCCTATGCGCAGACCGGTCTCGACTACACGGGACTCCTCGCGTTCTCGGCCGTCGTCGGCTTCACCGGCGCGATCATTTCGCTGCTGATGTCGAAGCACATGGCGAAGTGGTCGACCGGGGCGCACGTGATCGACCGGCCGAGCAACGACGCCGAGGCATGGCTGGTCGAGACCGTGCGGCGGCTCGCAACCACGGCCGGCGTCGGCATGCCCGAGGTCGCGATCTACGAGGGCGAGCCGAACGCGTTCGCCACGGGCGCGTTCAAGAATTCGGCGCTGGTCGCGGTGTCGACGGGGTTGTTGCAGTCGATGAACAAAGAAGAGGCCGAGGCCGTGCTCGGTCACGAAATCGCACACGTCGCCAACGGCGATATGGTGACGCTGACGTTGATCCAGGGCGTCGTCAACACCTTCGTTGTCTTCCTCTCGCGCATCGTCGGCTCGATCGTCGACAAGGCCGTGTTCCGCAGCGAGCGCGGCGGCGGCCCAGGCTACTTCGTCACCGTCATCGTCTGCCAGATCGTGTTCGGTATTCTCGCCTCGATCATCGTCGCCTGGTTTTCGCGTCAGCGCGAATTCCGCGCCGACGCCGGCTCCGCGCGCTACCTCGGCAATCCGACCCCCATGGTCAATGCGCTGAAGCGGCTCGGCGGTCTCGAGCCCGGGAAACTGCCGAAAGCGATGTCGGGGTTCGGCATCACCGACAAGGCCGGCGTCATGGCGTTGTTTTCGACGCACCCGCCGATCGAGCAGCGTATCGCTGCGCTGCAGGGCATGCGTACGACCGGCTAGACCCGCGTACGCGCTGTGTCCGCTGGTCGTGGGCGGGCGTGCGGGCGCGGCGGAAACGCCCGTTGGGTGCAGACGGAGGGCCCAGTGTTCAAGATCGAAGTCGAAGATGGCCATGGCCTCTGGACCGACGTACGCGGTGCCGATGGCGCGATCGTGACGTTCGCGAACGAGAACGATGCGCGCGCGAAGCTGGCCGAGCTGTATCCGGTGCTGGTGCAGATGGAAAAGTACGCCGGCGGCAAGCGCACGCGCGTCATCCGCGTTCTCGAAGACGAGGACGGCTGGCCGCAGCGCCCGCCCGACGCGTGATTCGTGGCGGCGCCCCCGCACATGCCCGTGCCGATTCTCGACTCGTCGCCCGCCGCGCGAACGCGGACACGGGGCCGGCGCGTCCGATGGGACGAAGCCCTGGCAGCAGGGCCAGCGATCGCCCTGGCGATGCAGCACGGCGCCCGACGTTCGCATCGCGCCCGCGGAGCGGACCGCCAGAGAAAACGGCCGGGACGCTGGTACGTCGCCGGCCGCCGGGCCCCGGAACTGCCGGGCGCCTACTTCAGGTGATTCGAGACCAGCTTCGTCATCTCGAACATCGAGACCTGCTTCTTGCCGCCAAACACGGCCTTCAGCTTGTCGTCGGCGTTAATCAGGCGCCGGTTGATCGAGTCCTGGAGCTTGTGCTTCTTGATGTAGTCCCAGATCTTCTTGGTCACTTCGGTGCGCGGGGAAGGCATGCTGCCAATGACGGCGGCAAGCATCGCGGAGGGCGTCATCGCCTTCATGAACGCGGCGTTCGGCTTGCGCTTCGCGGCGGGTTTCTTGGCGGCGGGTTTCTTGGCGACCGGCTTTTTCGCCGGGGCCTTTTTCGCTGCGGGCTTTTTCGCTGCGGGCTTCTTCGCTGCGGGCTTTTTCGCGGCGGGCTTCTTTGCAGCTTTCTTGGCAGTAGCCATAGTTCTCCTTCCTGTGAGTAGAGGCTCAACACAACGCCGAACACTCTGAAGCGGACCGTCCTGTCACGGGTTATCCCACTCCATCGGCGGCAACTA
>JAAFGU010000195.1 GCA_010365205.1 Aromatoleum sp.
CGGACGCGTGCGCGCATTGTTGGCGCTCGTGGCGGCCCTTTTCGCGTCGATTGCGGCGCACGCCGCCTGGGCGTTCGATCCGTTCGTCGTGAAGGACATCCGCGTCGAAGGCGTGCAGCGTACCGAAGCCGGCACCGTGTTCTCGTATCTGCCGATCAAGGTGGGCGAGCGCGTTGACGACGAAAAGGCGTCGCAGGCCGTCAAGGCATTGTTCGCGACGGGTTTCTTTCGCGACGTACGGCTCGAGGTAGAGGACGGCGTGCTGCTCGTCGTCGTCCAGGAACGGCCGACGATCAGCCGGGTCGACTTTTCCGGCAACAAGGAATTCGACACCGAGACGCTGAAGAAGGCGCTGAAGGAGATCGGCCTCGCCGAGGCCCGCATATTCGACCGCTCGGCGCTGGACCGCGCCGAACAGGAAATGAAGCGTCAGTACATCACGCGCGGCAGGTACGCCGCGAAGGTCACCACGACGGTTACGCCGCAGGAACGCAATCGCGTTGCCATCAACTTCACGATCGAGGAAGGCGAATCGGCCAAGATCGCGCGCATCAACATCGTCGGCGCGAAGGCTTTCAGCGAGAAGGCGCTGCAGGACGAGATGACGCTGACCACGCCCGGCTGGATCACGTGGTACACGAAAAACGACCAGTACTCGAAGCAGAAACTGCAGGCGGATCTGGAGAAGGTGCGCAGCCTCTACCAGAACCGCGGCTATCTCGAGTTCAACGTCGATTCGACGCAGGTCTCGATCACGCCGGACAAGGAAGATATTTTCATCACGGTGAACATCACCGAGGGCCCGCAGTACAAGGTGTCGGACGTCCGGCTCGCGGGCGAACTGATCGTTCCCGAAGCCGAGCTCGCCCCGCTGGTCCAATTGCGCCCGGGCGACACGTACTCGCGCGACAAACTTCAGGCTAGCGTAAAGCTGATCAGTGATCGCATCGGCGCCGAGGGCTACGCCTTCGCCAACGTCAATGCGATCCCCGAAGTCGACAAGGAGAAGCGGACCGCCTCTTTCACGATCTTCATCGACTCCGGCCGCCGCGTCTACGTGCGCAAGATCAACATCATCGGCAATGTCCGGACGCGCGACGAGATCGTGCGCCGCGAGATGCGGCAGCTCGAGTCGGCGTGGTACGACAGCGCGCGTATCGACCGCTCGAAGGTCCGCATCAAGCGACTGGGCTACTTCGACGACGTCAGCATCGAGACGCCGCCGGTGGCGGGAACGACCGATCAGGCGGACATCGACGTCACGGTGGTCGAACGCCAGACTGGCAGCCTCAACGCCGGCATCGGCTACTCCAGCGCCGACAAGCTCGTGTTCAACGCGTCGGTGTCCCAACAGAACATCTTCGGAAGCGGCAACGCGCTCATCGCCGGACTCAACACCAGCCGGTCGTCGCGGCTGATATCGGTCGCCTTCACCGAGCCGTATTGGACCGTCGACGGCATCGCGCGGACCATCGAGCTCTATCAGCGGAACATCGATCCGACCGGGCTCGCGGTGTCGCAGTACTCGTCGTCGACGCTCGGCGCCGCCGCGTCGTTCGGCGTGCCGATCTCCGAGACCGACACGATCAATCTCGGCATGCGGGTCGAGCACACGAAGCTGGGGCTGTTCGACAACAGCCCGCCGCTGTACGTCGACTTCGTGAACCAGTTCGGCGGCGTGACGAACAGCTACATCCTGTCGTCCGGCTGGTCGCGTGACACCCGCGACGACATACTCTATCCTACCCGGGGCCGGCTGCAGAGCGTGCTGGTGGAGGTCGGGCTGCCGTTCGGCGATCTCGCGTACTACAAGGCGAACTATCTGCACCAGTGGTTCCTGCCGATATACTCGGATCTTGTGCTCATGCTGCGCGGCGATTTCGGCTACGGCGACGGAATCGGCGGCAAACCACTGCCGTTCTTCAAGGCCTATTACGCCGGCGGAGTGGGTTCGGTGCGCGGCTATGACACGAGCTCGCTCGGCCCGCAGGACATCTACGGCAACGTCATCGGCGGCAAGCGCAAGATCGTGGCCAATGCCGAGTTTTTCTACCCGATCCTCAAGGGGGACAAGTCGGTGCGCCTCTCCGCGTTTGCGGACCTGGGCCAGATCTACGGATCCGGCACCCAGCCCGATTACGAATCGTTCCGGTATTCCGTCGGTCTCGGTCTGGCGTGGAATTCGCCCGTCGGTCCGCTCAAGTTCAGCTACGCGATCCCGCTCAAGACGATGCCGCGTGATCGCATCCAGCACTTCCAGTTTCAGGTCGGTACCGTGTTCTGACCGGCTCCGGCCTCCATGCAGGAGAGTCTCTTGAACCGCAGCTCCCATTTCATCGTCGGTGCCTTCGTCGCCGCGGTCGCATTCGCACTCACCGGCAGCGCCACGGCGCAGGCCGCGGACTACAAGATCGGCTTCGTCAACACCGAGCGGCTTTTTCGCGACGCGACGCCCGCGAAACGCGCGCAGCAGAAGCTGGAAAAGGAGTTCGCCGCGCGCGACGGCGACATCCAGAAGGTCAGCAAACAGGTGCGCGACCTCCAGGCCGCGCTGGAGAAGGACGGCGTGACGATGTCCGATTCCGAGCGCCGCAACAAGGAACGCGACCTCGCCAATCTTTCGCGCGACCTGCAGCGCAGCCAGCGCGAGTTCCGCGAAGACCTCAATCTGAGGCGCAACGAGGAGCTCGCCAGTGTCCAGGAACGCGCCAACCGGGTGATCCAGCAAATCGCCGAATCCGAGAAGTTCGACCTGATCCTGCAGGACCCGGTCGTGTATGCGAGCCAGCGGATCGACATCACCGACAAGGTGATCAAGGCGCTGGCCGACAAATAGGCAGCGGCCGCGCCGCTCGCAGAAGGGGCCCGCGCGATGCCGCCGTCCACTACCGGGTTCCTGCTTTCCGATCTTGCCTCGCGCACCGGCGCGGCGCTGGATGGCGACGGCGCCGTGCGCATCTTCAAGGTCGCGACGCTCGAGGCCGCGGAGGCCGGCGCGATCGCATTCCTCGCCAATCCGAAATATCGCGCCCAGCTCGCGACGACGCATGCGTCGGCGGTGATCGTAGCGTCGGGCGTCCCGGTGCCCACAACGCTGCCGCGGCTCATCACGCGCAACCCCTACGCGACGTACGCAAAGGTTGCGGCAATTCTCCATCCGTCGCCTGAGGCGGCGCCCGGCATCCATCCCACGGCCGTCGTCGATCCGGGCGCGCGCGTCGCGCCGACCGCCTCGATCGGCCCACTGGCCGTGGTGAGCCACGGGGCCGTGATCGGCGAACGCGTCCGGATCGGTCCCGGCTGCGTCATCGGCGATTCTGCGGCGATCGGCGCGGACGGCTGGCTCCATGCCAACGTCACCGTGTATCCGCGCTGCGTGATCGGTCCGCGCGCGTTGATCCACGGCGGTGCGGTCATCGGCGCCGACGGCTTCGGCATGGCGGAGGAGGGCGGCCGCTGGCTCAAGATCCCGCAGCTGGGCCGCGTCGTCATCGGGGCCGATGTCGAGATCGGCGCCAACACGACGATCGACCGCGGCGCGATCGACGACACGCTGATCGAAGACGACGTGAAGCTCGACAATCAGGTGCAGATCGGGCACAACTGCCGGATCGGCGCGCATACGGCGATTGCCGGGTGCGTCGGCATCGCCGGTAGCGCGAGGATTGGCCGCAACTGCAAAATCGGCGGCGCGGCAATGATCGGCGGGCACATCGACATCGCCGACGGAACGATCATTTCCGCTGCGACGCAGGTTTACAGTTCGATCGCGGAGCCCGGGGTCTACACCTCGACGTTTCCGGCATTGCCGCACCGGGAGTGGCGGTACGTCGCCTCGCAGTTGCGGCGCCTGCGCGGGCTGGCCGAGCGCGTGCGCCTGCTGGAACGAAGGACCGGCAATGGTTCGGGCGCCGCCGACCCGCGCGAGGAGGAATGATGACGACAGCCGACAATTCCGGCGCCATGGACATCAACGAAATCATGCGTTGGCTGCCGCACCGTTATCCGTTCCTGCTGGTGGACCGGATCACCGTCTGCGAGCCGGGCATTCTCATCCGCGGCATCAAGAACGTGACGATGAACGAGCCCTTTTTCCAGGGACATTTTCCGGGCTACCCGGTGATGCCCGGCGTGCTGGTGATCGAGGCGCTGGCGCAGATCGCCTCGCTGCTGGCGTGGAAGATGTCGGGCCCGGAGCCCGGCGGCGACCGCCTCATCTTCTTCGCCGGCATCGACAACGCGCGCTTTCGCCGTCAGGTGCTGCCGGGCGACCAGCTGATCCTCGAGGCGGAGGTCAAGCGGATGGCGCGCGGCATCGGCAAGTTTGCCGCGCGGGCGACCGTCGACGGAGAAATCGCGGCTGAAGCCGACCTGATGGCCGTTATGCGCAACGCCGACGGCGGCGCGCCGGCGACGGTTGCGGCCGGCTGAAGGCGATGCCCCGCATTCATGCGACGGCGCTCGTCGATCGAGAGGCCGAGCTCGCTGCCGATGTCGAGATCGGTGCCTTCACCATCGTCGGTCCGCACGTGAGGATCGGCCCCGGAACGGTGATCGGCCCGCATGCGGTCCTCACGGGGCATACGACGCTGGGCACACGCAACCGGGTATTCCAGTTCGCATCGATCGGCGACATCCCGCAGGATCGCAAGTACGGCGGCGAGCCGACGGCGACCGTGATCGGCGATGACAACGTAATCCGCGAGTACGTGTCGATCCACGCAGGCACCGCACAGGACCGCGGCAAGACGACGATCGGCAACAGCAACTTGCTCCTCGCCTACGTCCACATCGCGCACGATTGCGCGGTGGGCGATTTCACGACGTTTTCGAACAACGCGCAGCTTGCCGGTCACGTGATCATCGGCGACTGGGTGACGTTGGGTGGCTTCACCGGCGTTCACCAGTTCTGCCGCATCGGCGCCCACGCGATGATCGCGGCCGGCGCCATCGTGCTGCAGGACGTGCCGCCGTTCGTCACCGCCGCCGGGTATCCGGCCAAGCCGGCCGGGACGAACAACGAAGGACTGCGCCGCCGGGGGTTCACCGCCGCCGACATTCTTGCAGTGCGCCGCGCCTACAAGACGCTGTACCGCGAGGGACTGAAACTCGACGACGCGAAGGCGGCACTCACGGACGCGGCGGCGGCGTCGCCGGCGCTGGCGCCGCTGGTCGCGTTCCTCGCC
>JAAFGU010000196.1 GCA_010365205.1 Aromatoleum sp.
CAGTCCGCCGCCCTGGCAGGTTCGGCGTCCCAGAGATAGTAGAAGCCCGGACCGGTGCCCAATTCCTCGTGCATCCGGAAATGCCGGTTTTCCGCGATCAGACGCGACACGTTGCTCTGCGGGTCGTCGAGGTCGCCGAACTGCAGCGTCTGCGTGATGCACGCGTTCACGCATGCCGGCGTGGCCTCCGGGTCGATGCCCGGCTTCAACCCGGCGGCGATGCCCGCGTCGATGCGGTCCACGCAGAACGTGCACTTGGTCGCGACGGCGAGCCGCGAATCGTCGCGGCGCTTGGTTTCGTTCGCCATCGCCTGGCCGTACGCGTACACCGGCCGTGTCGTCTTGTAGCGCGCCTGGTACGGGCATGCGACCGCGCAGTACGCGCAGCCGATGCAAATGTCGTAGTCGATCGTGACAATGCCGTCGGCGCGCTTCTTGGTCGCCGTGGTCGGGCAGACATCCACGCAGGGCGGGTCGGCGCAATGCTGGCAGCCAACGGGGACGAACGCGCGATGCACGTCCGGATATTCGCCCTGCTCGATGTCAAGCACGCGGCGCCACTGCACGCCGGGCGGCGTCGCGTTCGCATGGCGGCACGACGCGGTGCATGTCTGGCAGCCCACGCATCGGCGCAGGTCGGCGACCATCACCCAGCGCGTCATTGGTGTGCCCCCACGCTTGCGGCTGTCGCCGCTGCGCTGCCCCCCGAGGGGGCGCAATTCCATGCGGCCTCTTTGCACAGTTGAGACATTCGGACCCGTCGCGCGTCGGCCGCCACCCGTGCTCGCGAACGCGCCCTTCGGGCCTGGGCTTCGCCCCGCTCGCGCAGGCGTCCTTGGGACGGCCCGGCGGCGCTCATGGGGTCCTCCCGCTGGGCGCGAGACTTACGCGCACGATGTCGGCGCCGGATCCGGTCGCGTCGGTGAGGTCCATCGACATCTCCGCGAGCGAATTCATGCTCGGCACGCCGAACCCCTTCGTGAACGGCGTCGCCCAATGGTCGAACTGCCCGATCATCAGCAGCGTGTCGGGCCGGATTCCCTGCCGCAGCACCGCGCGCCCGCGCACCGTGTGCCGTGGCGTCGCGATCTCCACCTGATCGCCGTCGCGGATGCCGAGCTTCGCGGCGGCCTGCGTGTTGACGATCACGCCGCGGTGGCCCTTGACGTTGTCGGCGACCTCCTTGATGAGCTGCATCCCGACGTTCGCACCCCACGCGTACTGCATGCTGCGCGCGGTGAGCAGCCAGAACGGGTAGTCCTGCGCCTTCCCGCCGGCCTTCTCGAGCGAGGCGATCCACGGCGCGCCGAAATCCTTGCACTTCGGCAGCGCCTGGTACTCGGGCAGCTGGTTGTCCCACCAGTGCATGTCATGCTCGTGCAGACGGCGGCCGAGCTCGGTGCCGATGCGCAGCAGTCGTTCCTGATAGGGCAACTCGAACCGCAATCCCTTTTCGACGAGCACCGGGTAGAGATACCACTTGATGCGCGGGAATGGCTTCGTCGCGAGGCCATGCTCGCGCCACCACTCGAGGCCGTGCATTTCGCGGCCGTCGGTCAGTTCGGCGCTCGCGGCGCGGCACACCGCCTCCCAGATCACCTCCGGCGGATGCGCGACGTCTTGCGCCAACGCGACATCCCAGTGCGGCCCTTTGAGCGGAACGCCGGCGGCGCCCTTGTTGATCGACGCGTTGTATTTGTCGAGGATCCCCGTCCGGCGTGCGAGCTCGGTCGCGATCGCAGTGAAGTCGCGCGCGTCGCCCTGCGTTGCGACCGCCGGCTGGCGCAGCGCGAAACCCTGGCAGTCCCAGAACTGCTCGACGAATTTCGATCCGCCGATCCGGATGAGCTGCAGGCTTTCGAGGTCGGTCGCCTCGGGCAGCAGGATGTCCGCGTGGTGGTTCGTCTCGTCGCGCGTGTACGCGAATGCGACCATGAACGGGAAGCGCGCCATCTTGTCCCCGATGCCCGCCGTGTCCCAGAACGAGATCGCCGGATTCGTGCGGTAGACGAACCATACGTCGGGCAGCGTGACGCGCGGCAGTCCCTTCGGCGTCTCGTCCAGGAACATCCACGAGAAATGCGTCGGTCCCAGTGCCTGGCTCCATGGGCCGTTCGCGGCGAGCGGGACCATCGTCCGGTACGCATTGCGAATGTTCGGGTTCGGCGACCAGTGCGTCTTGTCGGTCGGGTTGAGCGGGTACTCCATGAATCCGTCGGGCCCCGGCAGCACGCTGTCGACGCGCGCCGGCACCTGGCGGTTGAGGCGCACCGTGGTGCCGAGCGTTCCGCCCGGCACTTCGAGCCCGCCGACCAGCGCCGCGAGCATGGTGCGGGCCCAGACGCATTCGAAGCCGCCCCAGCCGTTGTTTACGGTCTTGCCGAGGCTCACCGCGACCGGCCGGTACGGCAGCCGCCTGCCTTCGATCTCGATCGTCTCGCCGACGCGCGCGTGGTCGAGATATTCGCGGGCGATCCGGCGCATCGTCGTCGCGGCCACGTCGCAGATCGGCGCGGCCCACTCCGGCGAGTACGGCGCCATGTGCGCGACAAGCTTGCTGAACGCCGTCTCGCCGGCGAGAACGCCGTCGGCCAGCACCTCGTCGTCGGGACCGATCTCGATCGCGTCGGCCTCGAAGCGGCCCTCGAGCGCTTCCGAAATGCCGGGCGTGTCGTAGGGGACGGTGGCGTCGCGCGCAGCGTCCCGCACAAGCGGCTTCTTCGTCGCGCGGTCGCGCAGGTAGTAGCCGTGCGGGCCGACGAGGTACGGCGACGACGTGTGCTTCGCGAGGAACGGAACGTCGAGCCGTTCGCGCGGGAAGCCGTGCAGTAGCGCGTGCACGAGCGCATAGAGGAACGTCGCGTCGGTCTTCGGCTTGATCGGCACCCATTCGGCCGAGCACGCGCCGGTCACCGAAAGATGCGGCTCGACCTGCACGCGCTTCATGCCGCGCAGGCGCGCATTCGCGTGGCGCCAGACGCCGACCACACCGCCGGACGCCTCGACGTTGGCGCCGCACGAGATCAGGTAGTCGCAGAGCGGCGTGTCGGGCGACACGGTGAACGCGCGGTGCCAGAACTCGCCGTACAGATGCTCGGAGTGGTAGCACTTCACGCCCTGTCCCGAGCCGAATCCCATGTCCACCGCGCCCCAGGCGGCGAGGAACGCCGGGAACGTCCCCATGTACGACTGCGGCGTGCCGGCGCCTCCGAGGCTGACAGCGAGGCGCGGATAGCCGGACCCGTCGGTCAGTCCCGTAGCGCGGACATCGTTGAGCTTCGCGGCGACGATGTCGAGTGCCTCGTCCCACGTGATCGGCACGAAGCCCGGATCCTGGTCGCGGCCCTTCAGCGGATTCGTCCGCTTCATTGGCGTCCGGATCCGGTGCGGGTTGTACGTCTTCTGCACCAGACCGTAGGCCTTGACGCATACCTTGCCGCCGCCCGGGTGCACGTCCGCCGCGCAGAAATTGGGCTCGACCTCGGTCGCGACACCATCGACGACCTTGACCGTCAACAGGTCCGGCCCCGCGACGCACTGGTAGCAGTAGGTCGGGACGCGCTGGATGTTCCCGGATGCCATCGTCAGGCCAGACCGGCTTTCTGCGCCTTCGCGGCGAGCCGCTCCTCGGTCTTTTTCACGTCGACGACGAAGCGCTGGTGCGTGCCGCGGCAGATCGGATCCACGGTGTCGCGGCCGCTGAACGCCAGCGTGACCGCGCGGCCCTTGACCTCGGCGACGGTGACGGTCAGCTCGACCGCCATGCCCATCAGCGTCGCGGCAAGGTGGTCAAGCTCGACGCGCGTGCCGACCGAATCCTCGCCGGGATCCAGATGCGGGAGCAGCAGCTCGCGCGAGGCCATCTCGAGATCCCGCACCAGCATCGGCGTCGCGTAGACGCGCGCCTTTTCGCCCATGAAATCGATCGTGCGCTCGCGGTCCACCGTCAACTTCGACGTCGCGCTCACGCCTGCGGCAAGGCTCTGCTTCATCTGATCCTCCTGTTCGCTGCCGACGGAGCACGCAATCCGCGCCATGCCGGTCTGGCCACGCGCGTTATTCCGTTCTTCGGTAATTCGATAAGCTCGCGCGGCCGCGGGACTTGTCCAGAAGCTCCGTACCCGCTAATCTGGCATCGGAATGCGCTTATTGGTTTGATCTGCATCATTCTTTGGGGGCATCGGTGGGCGCGACGCGCGCGGGACGGGGGGCTGGAAGCGGCGTCGGCAGGCGCCGCGCACGGTCGGAAGGCGATCTGGCCGCCGCCGTGGCCGTGCGTCCGGTGCGGCGCGGCGACCTCGACAGGATCATCGCGATCGACGCGACCGTGACCGGGCTGGAAAAGCGGAGCTATTGGCGCTCGATTTACCAGCGGTACGCCGCGACCGCCGAGGCAGGGCGGCAATTTCTGGTGGCCGATTCCGGGGGGCGTGTCGTCGGCTTCGTCATCGGCGAAGTGCGCGATTGGGAGTTCGGGTCGCCGCCGTGCGGCTGGGTGTTCGCGATCAACGTGCAGCCGGAGGCGCGCCTTGGCGGCGTCGGGACGCGGCTCCTGGACGCGATCTGCGCCGCGTTCCGCCGCGCGGGCGTGCGCAAGGTGCGCACGATGCTCTCGCGCGACAATACGCTGATCCTGTCGTTCTTTCGCAGCCAGGGCATGATGGCCGGGCCGTTCATACCGCTGGAGATGGATATTGACCACTGACTGCAGCCGCGCGCGCGGCCCCGGATGAAGCTGCAGAAGAACACGTCGCTCGCGCTCTACAGCGTGCTCGAGTTCGCGACCGACCCGACGCGACACATCCCGGCCGCGGAAATCGCGCAAAAATACGGGGTCTCGTCGCACCACCTCGCCAAGGTCCTCTCGGAGTTGGCGCGTGCGGGAGTCGTCGAATCGGTGCGTGGCGTGGGCGGCGGTTACCGGTTCGCGGGCAATGCGCGGCGGCTTACGCTGATGGACGTCATCCACTTGTTCGAGGACTTCGGCCCGCCGGTCGACCGACGCGAGGCGGGCGATCTGACCCCCGTCGGCCGGGCGCTGGGCGCGGTGCTGTCCGAAATCGACGAAATCGCCAACGCGACGTTCAGCTCGATCACGCTCGCGACCATGCTGCGGCTGATCGAGCGGCAGCAACGCGGCGCCGCACCGCCGGCGGAACGCCGCACGCCGCGGCCGGCGCGG
>JAAFGU010000197.1 GCA_010365205.1 Aromatoleum sp.
GAGCGCCTCGGTGACGAAGCGGCGCACGGTGCCGCGAAACGATTCGAGTTCCGCGTCCTGCCACGGCGAGCGATAAGGAATCATCGGGGCGTCAATCCGCGCTATAGAGCGTGACGACGCAGGCGCCGCCGAGGCCGAGGTTGTGCTGCAGCGCGATTTTCGCGCCGTCGACCTGCCGCGCACCGGCGGTGCCGCGCAGCTGATGCGTCAGCTCGTGGCACTGCGCAAGTCCGGTCGCGCCCAGCGGGTGGCCCTTCGACAGCAAACCGCCCGAGGGATTGGTGACGACCTGGCCGCCGTAGGTGTTGTCGCCGTCGCGGACGAACCGTTCGGCGCCGCCTTCCGGGCACAGGCCGAGCGCCTCGTAACTGATGAGCTCGTTGTGGGCGAAGCAGTCGTGCAGTTCGACCACGTCGAGATCCTCGGGGCCGATGCCCGCCGCCTCATACACCTGTCGCGCCGCCTCCTTCGCCATGTCGTACCCTACGAGCTGCATCATGTCGTGCGCCCCGAACGTGCTCGGCGTGTCCGTCGTCATCGCCTGGGCTGCGATCCGGACCGGCGTCGACAGGCCGTGGCGCGTCGCGAAGGCCGCCGACACCAGCACCGCCGCCGCCGCCCCGCAGGTGGGCGGGCAGGCCATCAGCCGCGTCATCACGCCGTCCATCAGCATCGGCGACGCCATCACGTCGTCGACGCTGACCTCCTTGCGGAACAGCGCCAGCGGATTGTGCACGGCGTGCCGGCTCGCCTTGGCGCGGATCTGCGCGAAGGTCTCGAGCTTCGTCCCGTACTTTTTCATATGCGACAGCCCGGCGCCCCCGAAATATCGCAGCGCCAGCGGCAGCTCCGGATGCCCGACCAGCGCATCGGTTTCCGTGTTGAAGGCGTCGAACGGCGTCGGCCGGTCGTGGAACTGCGCCGCGATGGCGCCCGGCGCCATCTGCTCGAAACCGAGCGCCAGCACGCAGTCGGCGGCGCCGCTGCCGACCGCCTGTCGCGCGAGAAAGAGCGCCGTGGAGCCGGTCGAGCAGTTGTTGTTGACGTTGACGACGGGGATGCCGGTCATGCCGATCCCGTACAGCGTTTTCTGCCCAGCCGTCGAGTCGCCATAGACGTAGCCGACATACGCCTGCTGCACGTCGGCGTAGGCGACACCGGCATCGGCCAGCGCCGCCCGCGCGGCCTCGCCACCCATGACGTCATAGGACTCGGAGGCTCCGGGCTTGGTAAACGGGATCATGCCGACCCCGGCGACGAAGACGTTGCGGCTCACGGGCGATTCCTTGTGCTGTGCGGTTGCGTGGAGAGTCGGTCGATGGAACCCTTCATTCTACTTGGCGCCCGATCGGCGCTACACTTGCCTTTTCATCCCCATCGCCGCGCGCAGGCTCTTCGCGGCGTTCCTGGAGTTCCTGCGATGACCGCCTCCCCTGCACTTCGCCAAGCTGACGTTCCCTCCCTCGCCCACTGGATCGGCGGCAAGCGCGCGCCCGGCACCTCCGGCCGCTTCGGCGACGTCTGGACGCCGGCCACCGGCGCGCTCGGCGCACGCGTCCCGCTTGCCAGCGCCGCCGAAGTCGCCCGCGCCGTTGAAGTGGCGAAAGCCGCGTTTCCGGGCTGGGCGGCGACCATTCCGCTCCAGCGCGCGCGCGTGATGTTCCGCTTCAAGGCGCTGCTCGAGCAGCACGCGAGCGAGATCGCCGCGACCATCGCGCGGGAGCACGGCAAGGTGCTGTCCGACGCGGCCGGCGAACTCACGCGCGGCATCGAGATCGTCGAGTACGCCTGCGGCGCGCCGCAGCTGCTCAAGAGCGAATTCACCGAAAACGTCGGCAGCGGCATCGACGCGTACACGCTGCGGCAGCCGCTGGGGGTCGTCGCCGGCATCACGCCGTTCAACTTCCCGGCGATGGTGCCGATGTGGATGTTTCCGATGGCGCTCGTCTGCGGCAACAGCTTCGTGCTGAAGCCCTCCGAGCGCGACCCCTCGACCGCGCTGACCCTCGCCGCGCTGCTGAAGGAGGCGGGGCTGCCCGACGGCGTATTCAACGTCGTCAACGGCGACAAGGAGGCGGTCGACGCGTTGCTCCTGCATCCGGACGTGCGCGCGGTCAGTTTCGTCGGATCCACGCCGATCGCCCGGTACATCTACACCACCGGCACTGCGCACGGGAAGCGCGTGCAGGCGCTGGGCGGCGCCAAGAACCATGCGGTGGTCATGCCCGACGCCGATCCGGAAATGGTCGCCGACGCGCTGATCGGCGCCGCCTACGGTTCCGCCGGCGAACGCTGCATGGCGCTCTCGGTGAGCATTTTCGTCGGCGACCGCATTGCCGACGACGTGCTCGGCCGCATCAAGGCGAAGATCGGGAAGATGAAGGTCGGCGCGTCCGACGACCGGACCGCGGAGATGGGACCGCTGGTGACGGCAGCGCACCGCGACAAGGTGAAGGGCTACATCGATACCGGCGTCGCCGAAGGCGCCGAACTCGTCGTCGACGGCCGCGGTCTCGAAGTACCGGGTTATGCCGACGGCTACTTCGTCGGGCCGACGCTGTTCGATCGCGTACGGCCGGACATGCGGATCTACACGGACGAGATCTTCGGACCGGTGCTGTCGACGCTGCGCGTGGGCACCTACGAAGAGGCGCTGCAACTCGTCAACGCGCACGAGTTCGGCAATGGCGTGGCGATATTCACCCGCGACGGCGACACCGCGCGCGATTTCGCGACTCGCGTCGAGATCGGGATGGTCGGCGTCAACGTCCCGATCCCGGTGCCGGTCGCGTATCACAGCTTCGGCGGATGGAAGGCGTCGCTGTTCGGCGATCACCATATTTACGGTCCGGAGAGCGTGCGCTTCTACACGCGGCAGAAGGCCGTGACCCAGCGCTGGCCGAGCGGCATCCGCGCCGGCGCCGAATTCATGATGCCAACGTCGAAATAGGCGCCGTCGGTCTTTACCGTCGGCGCTCAGAACTTGAGCGGCTTGCCGTAGCCGGTGAGCTCGAGGTAGCCGCGGCCGATGGTGCGACCGGTCGCGCGGCCACCCTGAAGCGCGCGTACCGCACCTTCCCAGTAGATCGTCCCGGTGCTCGCGCGCGCATCGAGTTCCTGGTCGTCCATCAGCGGTTCGAGCGCGATGTCGAGATCGCCGGCGACGAGCGACCACGCCACCGGGTACTCCGTCTGCGTCCGCGGCGAGCGCCAGCGGCGACCAGGCGTGAAGCGGATCGCGTCGGGACCGTAAACGCGAGTCACCCCGTCAGGGGCCCGCCAGGTCGCCGCGGCCCACAGCGCGCTGCCCGACGCGTCGCGCATCCGGAACGCCATCAAGGCACCGCCGTCGTCGAAATTGATGCCGGTCCAGTCCCAGCCGGTGGCAGCCGAGGCCATCGCTTCGCTCGACCATTCGTGATCGAGCCAGGCGCGGCCGGTCACGCTGAGCTTGCGGCCGTCGACGACGATCTCGCCCGCGACCGCGAGCTGCGGCCGGCTGTAGTACCAACTCGCCTGGCGCGGGTCGGGACCCTTGCGCGAATAGCCGGCGTCGCCCTGCAACAGAATGGGCTGCGTGAGCGAAAAGTTCAGGTCGAGCGCGAAGCCGCGCGCGGGAATCCGCGCATGATAGCCGTCGTCGGCGAGCGCCAAGGACCAGTCGCCGATAGTCACTTGCGTCGTCGCCGCGGCGGCCTGTGCGAGGCCGAAACCTTCGCGCGCCGCGCGCTGATCGTGCCGCAAATGCCCGACGCTCGCGTCGGCAATCGCGGCGTGCGCGAACAGCAATTGCCTTGGCGCGAACGCGCTCGGATTGTCCTCGCCGACGTTCGGCCGGTTGCGGAAGAACGTGATCTGGACGCCATATTCATGACCCGCCGCGTCGGCGACCGAGCCGGTGACGTACCACCATTCGGTCCGGAATTCCGGGTGGCTGCCGTGGTCGTGCGGAAACCGCAGCGACATGCCCGGCACGACGGCCGGATAGGGCTCTGCCGCGAACGGCGCGCGAGCGGCAAGCAGCAGCGCCGAAGCGAGGAAGGCGCGCCGCCTCACCAGTCCTCCTTCACCGCGCGCACCGCATCGTCGCCCATCGCCTGCCGTCCGCTCGTCACCGCGGTGCCGGTCGCCAGCACGAGCACGATGGCGGCGAGTGCGGCCAGTGCCTGCCATGGCATCGACAACTCCATCCCCCAATGGAACGACTGCCGGTTCACCACCTGGATGAGGATCAGGCTGATGACCCAGCCGAGCGAAAAACCGGCGACAAGCCCGATGCCGCTGACCGTCGCGCCCTCGGTCGCGAGCATCCAGCCGATCTGACGGCGCGTCATGCCGAGGTGGCGCAGCATGCCGAACTCGCGCCGGCGGGCAAGCACCAGCGCGCCGAACGACGAAGACAGCGCGACGAGCCCGATCGCGACCGCCGCCAGCTCCAGCGCGTACGTGACGGCGAACGTGCGGTCGAACACCGACAGCGACGCGGCGCGGATCTCGCCCGGCAGCGCGAGTTCGAGACTCTCGCCGCCGGGAAGGTCGCGGACGATCGCGTCGCGCACCGACTCCGCGGCAACTCCGGGTTGGAGCCACAGCGCCGCATTCGTCGCCGTACGGTCGCCGGTCAGCGCGATGTAGCGCTCGCGCTCGATGACGATCGCCCCGCCCTGCCGCGCATAGTCGCGCCAGATACCGGCCACCGTCGAGGTCACCGGACGTTCGGCCAGCGGCAGCGTGATCACCGCGCCCAACGCGAAACCGTAGAGATCGGCGGCGGCCTCGCTGACCCAGACCGGAGGCGGTCCGCCTTCGACGATCGCCGGCAGCGTCGCCGTCAGCGGCAGCGTGCGCGCCGGGTCCGCGCGATCGACGCTCCGCGCGAGAAGCACCACGCGCGGCCGCGCAGGATCGAGCAGCAGCTGCGTTTCGCGTAGGAATTCCGCGCGGCGCACACCCGGAACGGCCGCAACCCGCGACTGAAAGTCGGGCGCGAGATACGCGGTGTCGCCACCCGGCGCCGCACGAAAATAGAGATCGGCCGGCAGGATCCGGTCGAGCCAGGCATCGACCGAATGCCGGAACGATCCGACCATGATCGCCATCGACACCATCAGGCTGACGCTCGCGACGATCGCGGCGAGGCTCACCGTGACCTGGCCCGGCGCGCCGGTCAGCTGCAACAG
>JAAFGU010000198.1 GCA_010365205.1 Aromatoleum sp.
CGGTCGTCGGCGACGCGGTCTACGCGGCCGCGGCCGACGGAACCCTCATGCGCGTCGACGCCCGGACCGGGCGCAGCGTCTGGCGCATTGCGGCGGGCAAGAAACTCTCGGCCGGGGCCGGCGCCGACGGCTCGCTGGTCGCCGTGGGCACCAACAAGGGCGATGTGCTCGCCTTCGATGCGGATGGCAAGCCGCTGTGGCAGGTCACGGTGAGCAGCGAAGTCGTCAGTCCGCCGCGCGTCGCCGACGGCACCGTCGTCATCTGGTCGGGAGATGGCCGCGTATTCGGATTATCGGCGTCGGACGGAAAGACCAAGTGGGTCTACCAACGCGCCAACCCTCCGCTCACGGTGCGCAATTACGCCGGAGGCGCGATCAGCCGCGGCGGCTTGCTGCTGGGAACCGCGGGCGGCAAGCTCGTCGCGCTCGATCTCGCCACCGGGAACGTCGGCTGGGAAGCGAACGTGGCGACCCCCAAGGGTGCAACCGAACTCGAGCGCATCGCCGACGTCACCAGCCTGCCGGTGATCGAGGATCGCCAAGTCTGCGCGGTCGCCTATCAGGGCCGCGTCGCCTGCTTCGAACTGGTGCGCGGCACGCTCAATTGGTCGCGCGACGTGTCGAGCCTGGACGGCATCGTCGCCGACAACCGCTATCTGTACGTCGTCGACGACAAGGGCAGCGTACTGGCGCTCGACAAAGCCACCGGCGCGTCCGCGTGGAAACAGGACAAGCTCGCGAAGCGACGCATCGGTGGCCCGCAACTGATCGGCGATCAGCTAGGTGTCGTCGACGGCGAAGGTTACCTGCATCTGATCGATCGCAACGACGGCAGCCTGGTCGGCCGCATGGCGACCGACGGATCGCCGGCGACGGCGCAGCCCGGGGTTACGCCGCCCGGCATCGCCGTGTGGCAGAGCGAGGCCGGCACCCTGTACGCTGTCGGCGCGAGATAGACGCGGGCACGCCAGGCCCCCGATCCTTCACCGCGGAGAGCACGGACAGCACGAACGCAGAATCGCCGTGTGCACCGGCGTTTCGGCGGGACGCCGCGGTCACGTCGGCCAGCGCCGGCCAGTCATCGCAATATCCTGTATGCGCTCTTCGTAGTTCCTCCTGCAACGCGCTAACCGCGCTTCGGACGCTTCGTCACTCTCATGCTGCCCACTCTCGTTCTCGTCGGCCGCCCCAACGTCGGCAAGTCCACGCTGTTCAACCGGCTGACGAAGACACGCGCCGCGTTGGTCGCGGACTTTCCCGGCCTGACGCGCGATCGCCACTTCGGCCGCGGCCGCGTCGGCGACCGGCCCTTCCTCGTCGTCGACACCGGTGGCTTCGAACCGGTGGCGAAGGACGGCATCATGCACGAAATGGCGAAACAGACGAGGCAGGCCATCGCCGAGTCGGATGCCGTGATCTTCCTTGTCGACGGGCGCAACGGCCTCGCGCCGCAAGACCGGACGATCGCCGAGCTGCTGCGCCGCTCCGGACGCCCGGTCGTGATCGCGGTCAACAAGGCGGAGGGCCTCGTGCCCGAACGCGCGGCCGGCGAGTTCTACGAGCTCGGCCTGGGCGAGCCCTACCCGATCTCCTCGGCGCACGGCGACAACGTCAACTCGTTGGTCGAATTGGTGCTGGGCGAGCTTCCCGTGTCCGCGCCCGAGCCCGAATCGGCCACGGGCCCCGGTGAAACGGTCAAGGTCGCCATCATCGGCCGCCCGAATGTCGGCAAATCGACGCTGGTCAACACGCTGCTGGGGGAGGAGCGCGTCATCGCCTTCGACCAGCCCGGGACGACGCGCGACTCGATCTATCTCGATTTCGAGCGCGAGGGCAAGCGTTATACCCTCATCGACACTGCGGGGGTGCGCCGGCGAGGCAAGGTGATCGAAGCAATCGAGAAGTTTTCGGTGATCAAGACGCTGCAGGCGATCGAGGACGCAAATGTCGTGGTGCTGTTGATCGATGCGCAGTCCGACGTGATGGAGCAGGACGCCCATCTGGCCGGCTTCATTCTCGAGGCCGGACGCGCGCTGGTCGTCGCCGTGAACAAGTGGGACGGGATCCGCACCGACCGGCGCGAAGAAATCAAACGCGAACTCGACCGCAAGCTGGGCTTCCTCGCCTTCGCCAGGCAGCACTTCATCTCGGCCCGCGCCGGCACCGGCGTCGCGGGTCTGCTGCGCTCGGTCGATGCCGCGTACGCCGCCGCGATGGCGAAGCTGCCGACTCCGAAACTGACGCGGATGCTGATGGCGGCGGTCGAACGCCAGCAGCCGCCTCGGGCAGGGATGGGGCGGCCGAAGCTCCGGTATGCCCACCAAGGGGGGCAGAATCCGCCGCTGATCATCATCCACGGCTCGGCGCTGGCGCATATTCCGGCGTCCTATCGCCGGTATCTGGAACATTTTTTCACCGAGGCGTTCCAACTGCGTGGAACTCCCCTTAGGATACAATTCAAGACCGGTGCCAACCCGTATGCGGACGCTCCTACGCGCCGTCCCGGGCGTTGAAGCAGGCGCCGACCGTCCCCATGTTCGGCGGGACGGGGGGAGGACTACCCCCATGGCCGCCCGTTTGCGGCCGGACCGACACCAACCGCGGAGCCAGCGATGAGCAATAAGGGGCAAATGCTACAAGACCCGTTCCTGAATACCCTGCGCAAGGAGCACGTGCAGGTATCGATCTATCTTGTCAACGGCATCAAGCTGCAGGGACAGATCGAGTCCTTCGACCAATACGTCGTGCTGCTCAAGAACACGGTCACGCAAATGGTGTACAAGCATGCGATTTCGACCGTCGTTCCAGCCCGCGCCGTCGCGATGCCGCACCACGCTCCGAACGGCGACGTCGAGGGTTGAGCGCCCGCTCGCTTGCACCGGCTCCGGCGGCCGCGCGGCCGCGGCCGGGATTCGCATGAACGTACCTTGCCCTCCGCCAACGAGCCCGCATGATTGAGCGTCCGACCGGCGGTGATCGCGCGCTTCTCGTCGTCCTCGACTTCGGCGACGCCGACCCCGTGGAGCGCCTGGCCGAGATCTCGGCACTGGCTTCATCCGCCGGCGCGACGATCGTCGGCACGGTGACCGGCCGCCGCAAGCGCCCGGACGCCGCGCTGTTCGCCGGCAAGGGCAAGGTCGAGGAGATCGCAGCCCGTCGAAAAGAATCGGAGGCTGACCTCGTCATCTTCGATCACCCGCTGACGCCGGCGCAGCAGCGCAATCTCGAGCGAGCGCTCGAATGCCGCGTCGTCGATCGCGTCAGCCTGATCCTCGACATCTTTGCGCTGCGCGCGCGCAGTGCCGAGGGCAAGCTGCAGGTCGAGCTCGCTCAGCTGAGGCATCTGTCGACGCGCCTGGTGCGCGGCTGGACCCACCTCGAGCGCCAGACCGGTGGCATCGGGCTGCGCGGCCCCGGCGAAACGCAGCTGGAAACCGACCGCCGGCTGCTGGGCATCCGCGTCAAGGTGCTGAACGAGCGTCTCGCCCACGTTGCGCGCCAGCGCGCGACGCAGAGCCGCACGCGGCGGCGGGCATCGATTCGCACGGTGGCGCTGGTCGGCTACACGAACGCCGGCAAGTCGACGCTGTTCAATCGGCTGACCGGCGCGAAAAGCTACGCGGCCGACCAGCTGTTCGCGACGCTCGACACGACGTTGCGCCGGATCTACGTGCCCGGCGCCGACGTCATCGTGCTGTCCGACACCGTCGGCTTCATTCGCGACCTGCCGCACGACCTCGTCGCCGCGTTCCGGGCGACGCTCGCGGAGGCCGCCGATGCCGACCTGTTGCTGCACGTGATCGACGCCGGGCATCCGTACCGGGACGATCAGATCGCCGCCGTCGATGCGGTGATCACCGAGCTCGGCGCGGACCGCGTGCCGCAGATTCGCGTGTACAACAAGATCGACGCGACCGCCCTTGCCCCGGGGATCGAGCGCGACGAGTCTGGTATACTTTGTGCCGTCCGGCTGAGCGCCCTGACGGGTGCGGGTTGCGCCGAATTGCGCGCCGCATTGGCCGAGCGCTTCCCGGTGGCCGAGGCGCATCCGGCCCCGGCCGACGCTCAGGCAGCGCCCGTCTGACTCTTGGTCCCCAACCCGCACGCGCGGCTCCAAATCCGCCTTCTTTCGAACGTCCCGTCATGTCGCTGAACGATCCCCAGTGGGGCAAGCGCGGCAATAGCAGCGGACCGCCCGATCTCGATGAGATCTGGCGCAACGTGAGCCGCCGCATCAATGACCTCTTCGGCCGCAAACGCGGCGGCGGCGACGACTCCGGCGGCGGCCGTGGATCGCGCCCGCTGTTGCCGATGTCGGGCGCCGGCATTCTGGTCGCGCTGGTGCTGGTCGTCTGGCTCGCCAGCGGCTTCTACATCGTCGACGAAGGGCGGCGCGGTGTGGTCACCCGTTTCGGCAAGTATACCGAGACGACGCAGCCCGGCCCGCGCTGGCATCTCCCGTTCCCGGTCGAGACGGCCGAACTCGTCGACTTCTCGCAGGTGAAGACGATCGAGATCGGCTATCGCAACACCCCCAAAAACAAGATCGACAAGGAAGCGTTGAGCCTGACCGATGACGAGAACATCATCGACATCCAGTTCGCCGTTCAGTACAACCTCAAGAGCGCCGAGGCGTACCAGTTCAACGTCCGCCGGCCGGACCAGATCGTCGCCTTCGCCGCGGAAACGGCGATGCGCGAGGTGATCGGCAAAGCCAAGATGGACTTCGCGCTGTACGAGGGGCGCGAGCAGATCGCCAAATCGTCCGAAAAACTAATGCAGGAAATGCTCGACCGCTACGGCACGGGCGTCTACGTGCAAAAGGTCACGCTGCAGAACGTGCAGCCGCCGGACAAGGTGCAGGCCGCGTTCGATGACGCGGTCAAGGCGGGCCAGGACCGCGAACGCTTCCGCAACGAAGGCCAGGCCTACGCCAACGACGTCGTTCCGCGCGCCCGCGGCAACGCGGCGCGGCTGCTCGAGGAAGCCAACGGCTATCTGGCGTCGATCGTGCAGAAGGCCGAGGGCGACGCGTCGCGCTTCAAGCAGATCCTCGTCGAGTACACGAAGGCGCCCGCGGTCACGCGCGAGCGGCTCTACCTCGACATGATGCAGACGATCGTCGGCAACTCGAGCAAGGTTCTCGTCGACCAGAAAGCCGGCAGCAACAGCCT
>JAAFGU010000199.1:0-5168 GCA_010365205.1 Aromatoleum sp.
CAACACTGTCGGCCAATGCGACCGAGCTTGTTACCGGCGGAGGCGTATTGCCGTTCCGGCTGGTGCCGAAGATTCCGCTGAATCGCTCGTACTTCGATCCGTCGTCGGCGCGGTTTTTCAGCAAACGCGCGGTCACCGCGCGCGGCACCGCTGGCGCCGAGGGCTTCACCGTCCGCACGCTGTGGCCCGAGGATTTTCGGCTGACCGCGGGCGCGCCGCACCGCGCGCTGCCGGCGACAGGATCCCCGGCCAAGTCGCTGCGGGGCCTGATGCGCGAGGAAAACCGCGGCGGTGCGCAGAGCCCGTTCGTCGCGAATACGCTGTGGCAACGTGGGGACGGACAAGCCGACGGACGCGCGGGCGGCGGCGACTGGAGCGGACGCACGGTGCTCGCGTTCATGGTCAACGGCGCGCAGGGCGACGACGACGAAGCGCACGGCGGGCATTTCGCGATCGTCACCGGCTGCATCGAGACCGACGGCTCGATCGGCAACTGGCTGGTCAACGACTTCTACACGCTCGACGCCGAGAGCGAAAAAGGCATCCTGGCGGCCCCGGTGACGCTGGACAACTATCTGGCGGACCTGAACGCCGGGCAGAGCTGGTACCGCCCGTCGTATATGGTCGTCGCGGTGCTCTCCATTCCGCGTGCCGCCGAGTTGGTGCAATCGGCGTTGGGTCGCGTCTACAACCAGTTCTACCGGCACCAGCTCAGCTACTACCATCCGGACCAGAACTGCACCAGCATCAGCATCGATACGATGCGCGCGCTGGGCTGGGACGTTCCGGAACGCGGCCCAACGAGCCGCCTGCTGGCGGTACTGGGTTTTCCGTTCCTCGCCGTCAGGGAAGGATCGATCGCGAAGGCGAAGCTCGCGTTCGATTACCTCGTCACCGATCAGACGCGGATGATGCCGGCCGCGGCGCTGGAGGAAATATTCGGCGGCCTCCTGGCGCTCGGGCGCGATGCCAGCACCGGCCTGCGAGCCGGCGGTCCGCTCGAGCGGATGCTGGCCGCCGATCTGGACTCGCTCGCGTACCTGCGCTTTCCACAGATACCGTCGAGCCGGGCGCTCGGGGCGGCACCGGCCGTCACGACCCGGGAATACCGGATGATGGTGCCGGACGACCCGGCGCTGGCGAAGATCGTTCCGGTGCCGCCGCGTCCATTCCCCGGCGAGTTGCGCGATCCCGACCTCATCCCTCCACCGCTTCCGCCATCCGAGATCGCGGCGATGGTGTGGGGAGTGGTGCTGATCGTGGGCATCCCGTGGGTCGCGTGGAGGCTGTGGCGGCGCTGGCGGGGACGGGACGCGGCAACCTAGCGCGCGAAAGTAGCTCGCATCATCGCGCGCCGGCCGCTTCGTACCACGTGCGCGTGGCGCCGACGATCTTGACGACCGACAACATCACCGGCACCTCGATCAGCACGCCGACCACGGTGGCCAGCGCCGCGCCGGAGTCGAGCCCGAACAGGCTCACCGCGGTCGCGACGGCCAGTTCGAAGAAGTTGCTCGCACCGATCAGCGCCGAGGGCCCGGCGATGCAGTGCGCGACGCCCAGCTTTCGGTTGAGGCAATACGCGAGCCCCGCATTGAAATAGACCTGGATCAGGATCGGCACCGCGAGTATCGCGATGACCAGCGGCTGCGCGAGAATCTGCTGGCCCTGGAAGCTGAACAGCAGCACGAGCGTGAGCAGCAGCGCGCCGAGCGAGAGTGGGTGCAGGCGCGTCAGCACCGCCGCGAGGCGGTCCGGGCCGCCGCTCGCGAGCAGGCGGCGGCGCCACAGCTGGCTGACGACCACCGGCACCACGATATACAGGACGACGGACAGCGCCGGCGTCTCCCACGGCACGGTGATGTTCGACAATCCGAGCAGCAATGCAACAATGGGCGCGAACGCGAACAGCATGATCATGTCGTTGAGCGCCACCTGCGACAACGTGAAGTTGGGTTCGCCGTCGGCGAGGTCGCTCCAGACGAACACCATCGCCGTGCACGGGGCCGCGGCGAGCAGTATGAGACCCGCGATGTACGCGTCGATCTGCGCCGCAGGCAACCACGGCGCGAACACCTGGCGCACGAAAATCCAGCCCAGCAGTGCCATCGAAAAGGGCTTGACCGCCCAGTTGATGAACACCGTCACGCCGATGCCGCGCGCATGCCGCTTGACCTCGCCCAGCCGGCCGAAGTCGATCTTCAGCAGCATCGGCACGATCATCAGCCAGACCAGCAGCGCCACCGGAACGTTCACCTCGGCGAGCTTCATCGCGCCGATCGTCGTCGCGACGCGCGGCAGCTTCCGGCCAACCGCGATGCCGACGACGATGCAGCCGAACACCCACCACGTCAGGTTGCGTTCGAACGTGCCGATGGCCTTCGCGCCGGCCATCGCCTACGCCGCGCTGTCGAGGTCGCGCTTTTTGCCGATTTCGTCCAGCCGCTGCTCGATCGTCAGCCGCTCGAGCTTCGCCAGCGGCAGGCTGGTGAACAGGCGGAGCCGGTTCAGCAGCACGCGACCTGACTCCGCGAAAGCACGGCGCTTGTGCTCATCGCTGCCTGCCACCGCCGCGGGATCGGGAACGCCCCAGTGCGCCGTGATCGGCCGGCCAGGCCACACCGGGCAGACTTCACCGGCGGCGTTGTCGCAGACGGTGAACACGAAATCCAGCTGCGGCGCCCCCGGCTGTCCGAACTCGCTCCAGTTCTTGCTGCGCAGCCCGTCGATCGGCATCCGGTTGGCCGAGAGGTACTCGAGCGCGAACTGATTGACGGTGCCGGTAGGATGCGAGCCGGCGCTGAACGCCCTGAAGCGACCGACGCCGACCTGGCGCAGAATCGACTCGGCGATGACGCTGCGCGCCGAGTTTCCCGTGCACAGGAAGAGAACGTTGTAGGGATCCTGCCGCGTCGTCATGATCAGCGTGCGCCTCCCGGCGTCGAGCATGCAGCCGGCGCCGCCGAGGGCGCGTCGCCGTCGAAGTGACGAACCTCGCCCAGCGTGTGATAGCCCTCCCACGCGACGCCCTGCGGGTCCGTCACCCAGTGCTTGTCGGATTTCACGTAACAGCAACGAGCGCCCGGCTCGTCGCTCACCGCCGCGGCGTCGGCCGCCGCAAAGCGTTCGCGCACCGCGGCGAGTTCGTTGGCGGAATCGGCCTGCAGGCCCAGATGATTGACCCCGATCCTGCCGCCGCGCGCCGAGATCGCGAAGTTGAGGCGCGGATCCTCGACCAGCCATTTCGCATAATCCGTCTTGCGCACCGTCGGCTCGGCCCCGAACAGACCGGAATAGAAACGGATGCTCTGTTCGAGGTTCTCGACCCCGACGTGCACATGAAAGCGCTTCATGACGACCTCCTCTTGCGGATGGCGGCCGCCGGAACCGCAACCGTTTGGGATGCGACGGCCGGCACGCACGCGGGATCGCAGGTGCCGCTGTTGCCACAGCAGTTCTCATAGAGGTAGCCGACGAGACCGTTCATCGCTTCGACATCGGCCCGATACCAGATGAACCGACCGAGCTGCCGCGGGGCGGTGAGGCCGGCATGCGTCAACTCTTTCAGGTGGAAAGACAGCGTCGCCGGTGCGATCCCGAGGCGCTCGCCGATCACGCCCGCCGGCAGCCCCTCGGGCGCGTGAATGACCAGCAGCCGAAAAATCGCCAGCCGGTTTTCCTGCGCCAGTGCGGCGAGCGCTCTGAGCGCAGTCTTCGTTTCCATATTTCGAATAATATGGAAACATTGTTCGATAGTCAAGCCCGGCGCAGCCCCGCCGGGCCACTTGTGGTCGAACCGGGATCAGGACTTGGGCGTGTATTTCGTCAGCTGCGACTCGGTCTTCTCGCGCGTCGACCCGCTGTCGCGCGACCGGGTCGTCGTCTCGCGGTGGATTTTGGCGATGGAATTGACCTTGGGGCAGTACCAGTACGTCTCGTTCATCGTGTAGTTGTACGAGGCCTTGTACGTGATCTCCGATTTGCCGTCGACCTTGAAGCAATCGAAGGTTCCGGCGGGCACCGTCACCGGCTCGTAGGCGACGACTTTGTAGCTGTTGCGCTGATCCATGATGATATTGGTTCCGGTCTTCGTCGTGAACGACCATTCGGCCCCGACCCGCATCGGAAACTTGAACGGCGTGCGGCTGTATTCGGCGCCGCGCGGATCGATGAAGTTCCACGAGATATCGTACTGCTGGGTCTTGTCGGGGCCGGTCTGAACGTCCGCTACGCCGTCCGCGCCCACGGCGACAATCCGTCGCGACCAGATGCTTTCCTTGCCGGAATCGGTCGATTGGGTGAACACCCACTGATCACCGACCTTCAGTGTCGGCTTCTCGGCGACCTCTTGGCCCATCGCCGCACAGAACGGCAACGTCAGCAACGCCCCGAGGGCGAAAGCGCGCGCAAGGCGAAAGCGTGCAGAGTTCATTTTTCGTTCCTTTCATGGCGTAGAAAACGGTCCGGCGAGACGGCGGGCGCGAGGAAACCAAACCGAGTCGCTGGCGAAGCGTATTCACAATACGGAACTTGCCCACCGGCCGCAATTCTCGCGTGGCCGAGGCGCGAGACGGCGTCGCTCACCGCAGCCGAACCGGACTAGCGCTGGAACCCTAGCGCCGCGATGCCCCAACCGCCAGCCGGAACGCGCCGAGCGCCCCCAGGGCGAGCAGGAGTAACGCGTAGGGCGTGATCGTGCGTGCCGGATCGAACGCGAAGAGCAGCGTCAGCGCCACGGGTGCTATCGCCTTCAGGATGAACTGCGGGCGCGCGAGGCGACCCAGCAGCGCGCCATAACCACGGGTGTCGAAGAGCTCCGCCGGGACCGTTCCGCGCGCGATCGTCATCACGCCGTTGCTCCAGCCGTACGGGATCGCAAACCCCAGCGCGACGATCCACACGCCATGCACCTGCGTGAAGATCGCCAGCGACGCCGCCATCAGCGCGAACGCAAGCGTGCCCACCGCCCGCGCGCGCACGTGGCGCCCGAACGCGAACTCCATGATCCTGCCCGCCACCTGCATCGGTCCGATCAGCGACCCGACCAGCACCGCGTCGCGCGCGCTCAAACCGGTGGCCGTCAGCAGCCCGATCAGATGCGCGGCCATCGCCGATCCGATGAACGCCGCAAGCGCCAGCGCCGTCGCCAGCCAGCCGAACGTTGCGCC
>JAAFGU010000199.1:5252-7525 GCA_010365205.1 Aromatoleum sp.
ATGCAGCGGCAGGCACAGCACGAGATGCAATCCGGCATAGACGCCGAACGTCGTGCGCCAACCGACGGTGTCGAGCAGAAATTGCGACAGCGGCCAGAACACGGTGCTGGCAAAGCCGCCGAACAACGTCAGTGCCGTCACCGACCGACGATAGCGGGCGCCGGCGAGCTGGTGCAGCGTCGCGAATACAGGATCGTAGAGACAACCGGCCATCGCGACGCCGGCGAGCAGCCATCCCGCCAGCAGCGTCGACGGTCCCTGCGCGGTGGCCAGCACCGCGCACGCCGCTGCGCCAAGCATCGATCCGCCGGCAAGGATCGACCGGCCGCCTCGCGCGTCGATCTGCCGCCCGACGAAAGGCGACACCAGTCCGGACAGGAACAGTCCCGCGGTGAAGCTGCCGAAGAGTGCGACGTCCCCGACGCCGAGATCCATACGCATTGCCGTGCCGAGCACCGCGGGCGTGTAGAACAGCGTGCCCCACGAAACGATCTGCGCGACGCCCAGCGCGCAGACGCGGCGCCAAAGATTCGCGACACCGGCGACCGCGGTATCCGGTGGTCCCGGCGGTACCGGATCCTCGCTCACCGTGTCACGTCACGCCGTCGCCAAGAGGTCGGCAAGCGCCAGCGCGACGACCTCGGTCGCCTTGTGCAAATCGTCGAGTACCAGTTTTTCATCGGCGCGATGACCGTTGGCTTCAACCAGCGTCCGCGGGCCGGCGCCGTAGAGCACCGCCGGAATACCGGCCGCCGCGTACAGCCGCGCATCGGTGTAGATCGGGACGCCATGGGTCGCGAGTTCCTCGCCGACGATTGCCCTGCCATGGCGCTGGATCGCGGCGACGAGTATTTCCTGGCCGGCGATCGGCACCAACGGCATCGCCAGCAGGATGCGCCGCACGTTGACACTCACGCCCGGCCACTTCGCGCCGGCGGCGCGGATCGCGTGGGTCAGCGCCGCCTCGACCTCCGTCGGGTCTTCTTCGGGGATGATGCGCCGGTCGACGCGGAACTTGACCTCGTCCGGCACTACGTTGGTGTTGATGCCGCCGGCGATCAGGCCGACGACGAGAGTGGGCGATCCGATGCCCGGCACCGCCGACTTCAACGCCGGGTAGCCTTTGCGCAGTGCGTACAGGTCCGCCAGAATGCCGGTCGCGGCCTCGATCGCGTCGATGCCCTTTTCGGGTTCGGCCGCATGGCCGGACTTCCCGACGACCTCGATCTCGAGATGCAGGCAGCCGTTGTGGGCGGTCGTGATGCCGTAGGTGAAGCCGGCGGAAAACGCGAAGTCCGGCTTGCTGATGCCCTGCTGCAACAGACGCGTGGGACCGATCGCACCGCCGGCTTCCTCGTCGTAGGTGAAATGGAGTTCGATGCTGCCGTCGAAGCGCCCGCCTGCGGCGGCCGCCGCTTTGAGCGCGCGCAACGCGAACGCGTACGTCGCGAAATCCGATTTCGACACCGCCACGCCGCGACCGTACATGACGCCGTCGCGAATTTCGGCGCCATAGGGATCGGCGGTCCAGCCCGCGCCCGGCGGCACCGCATCGCCGTGCGCGTTCAGCGCGATCACCGGACCGCGGCCGGTGCCGAATTTCACGCGGACCACGAGGTTGGTGCAGCTGACCATGCCGTTCGCCTCGACCGCCTCCGGCGGCACCGGATGCCGTTCGACGACAAAGCCCATCGCCTCGAGCAATGCGGCAGCGCGCTCCGCGTGCGGCGCGCAGTCGCCGGGGGGATTGTCCGACGGCAGCTTGACCAGCTCGGCGAGAAAGCGCTCGATCTCTGCGCGGTGCGCGGCGAGCCAATCGTGGATGACGGTGGCGGTGGCGGCCATGCGGATTCGTTCGGCGTCGGTCCGTGATCGGTTCGGGGTTTGTTCGAAAATGGCGGCGCTCAGTCGCGCGGCGGCGTGAAGTGCTCGATGAAGCCAAGCAACACCTGTGCGCCGACGCCGGCGTCGGCGACGGTGATCGCCTCGGCGGGATTGTGGCTGATTCCGCCTTCGCAGCGGACGAACAACATGCCGATCGGCGCAAGGTCGACCATGGCCATCCCGTCGTGGCCGGCACCGGACGGCAGATGATGGACACGCAAGCCCTCTGCGTGGATGGCCGCGGCCATCTGCCGCTGCAACCCCGGCGCGCAGGCGACGGTCCGGGCCTCCCATACCGGCGACACCGCGATCGTCACGCCGCGCCGCGCGGCAATGGCGGCGAACTCGGCGCGCATCGCGTCGACCGCCGCCTGCCGCAGTGGGTCGGT
>JAAFGU010000200.1 GCA_010365205.1 Aromatoleum sp.
GGCTCGTGCCGTGCCCGCGCGCGCTGTCCTGCAGCGTCTCGAGCGAACGGGCGCCGATGCCGCGCGGTGGAAAGTTGACCACGCGCAGGAACGCGCCGTCGTCGTCGTGCGCGGCGAGCAGGCGCAGATACGCGAGCGCGTGCTTGATTTCGGCACGCTCGAAGAAACGCATGCCGCCGTAGACGCGATACGGCAGCGCAGCGTTGAACAGCGCGTGCTCCAGCACGCGCGACTGCGCGTTGGAACGGTAGAGCACGGCAACCTCCGACAGCGCGAGACCGTCGCCGGCGAGACCCTTGGCGATGTCGACGACGAACGCCGCCTCGTCGATGTCCGACGGTGAAGCCAGCGCGCGTACCGGGTCGCCCTTGCCCTCGCTGGTCCACAGATTCTTGCCCAGACGCGACTGGTTGTGCTTGATCAGCGCATTCGCGATGTCGAGGATGTTGCCGTGCGACCGGTAGTTCTGCTCGAGCTTGATCAGCGTCACCGGCATGTCGGGCCGCGCGAAATCGCGCTCGAAGTGCTGCATGTTGGCGACGTTGGCGCCGCGGAACGCGTAGATCGACTGGTCGTCGTCGCCGACGGCGAACATCGCGGTGTGCGCACCGGCGAGCAGCTTCAGCCAGCGGTACTGCAGCACGTTCGTGTCCTGGAACTCGTCGACGAGCAGATGCGAGAAGCGGCGGCGGTAGTGCTCGCGGATGCCCTCGTTGCCGGCGAGCAGCTCGTAGCAGCGCAGCAGCAGTTCGGCGAAATCGACGACACCCTCGCGCTGGCACATCGCTTCGTAAAGCGCGTAATGCTCGACCTGCCGCCGCGAGAACTCGTCGGCGGCCTCCACCTGGTTGGGCCGCAGGCCTTCTTCCTTGGCGCCGGAAATGAAATGCTGGAGTTGCCGCGCCGGGAAGCGCTCGTCGTCGATTCCGTGCCCCTTGTACATCCGCTTGATCAGCGCGAGCTGGTCCTGCGTATCCATGATCTGGAAGAGCTGCGGCAGGTTCGCGTCGCGGAAATGCGCGCGCAGCATCCGGTTGCACAGCCCGTGAAAGGTGCCGATCCACATGCCGCGGATGTTGACCGGGGTCATTGTCGAGAGCCGAAGGTGCATTTCCTTCGCCGCCTTGTTCGTGAACGTGACGGCGAGGATCGACAGCGGCGAGGCCTGCCCCGTCGCGAGCAGCCAGGCGATGCGCGTCGTCAGCACGCGCGTCTTGCCACTGCCGGCGCCGGCCAAGATCAGCGCGGACTGGTGCGGCAGCGTGACCGCCGCGAGTTGCTCGGGATTGAGGTTGGCGAGTAGGGGTGAGGCCATGGAGACGCCGGACGCCCGGGCGCCGCCGCAAAAAAAAAGGGAGGCCCGATTATAGAGGTTCGTCCCGCGCCGCCCGAGGGAGAAGCGGGCGCCGGGGGGCTATAATCGCCGCGGCCCTGCCACCCCGGACCCCGACGCCGATCCGATGCCCCCGACCGTCAACGCCGCGCCCGCCGCCCATTCCGCGACCACGCGCGCCTTCGTCCAGTGGATCCGGCTCGCCGCGCCCTACATCCACGCCTTTCGCGGCAAGACGTTTGTGATCGCGTTCGGCGGCGAGGTCGTCGCCGACGATACGTTTCTCGGCATCATTCACGATCTCAACCTGCTTCACAGCCTCGGCGTGCACCTGGTCGTCGTCCACGGTTCGCGACCGCAGATCGAGGCGATCCTGACGCAGCAGGACATCGAGAGCCGATACGCCTCCGGACTCCGCGTCACCGACGCCGAGACGATGGACTGCGTCCTCGAAGCCTCGGGACAGGTGCGCAGCCGTATCGAGGCGCTGCTGTCGCTGGGGATCGCCAATTCGCCGATGGCGGGCGCGCGGATTCGCGTGTCCAGCGGCAACTTCATCACGGCCAAGCCGATGGGCGTCGTCGACGGCGTGGACATGATGCTGACCGGCGAAGTGCGCCGCGTCGACACCGACGCCATCCATCAGCGGCTCGACGACGGCGATATCGTGCTGATTTCGCCGCTTGGCTATTCGCCGACCGGCGAAATCTTCAATCTCTCGCTCGAGGAAGTCGCGACCCAGGTCGCGGTCCGGCTCAACGCGCACAAGCTCGTGTTCCTGATGGATACCGAGGGCGTGCGCAACGGCCGCCGCCAGCTCCTCACCGAACTGTCGACCAAGGACGCCGACGCCTTGCTTGCGGCGAACCGGGGCAAGCTCGCCGCCGACGTGCAGCATTACCTGCCGTGCGCCGTGCGCGCCTGCGACAACGGCGTCAAGCGCGCGCACCTCATCAGCCGCCACCTCGATGGCGCGCTGCTGCTCGAGATGTTCACCCGCGACGGCGTCGGCACGATGGTCGCCGCGACGGCGCTTGCGCACCTGCGCAGCGCGACCATCGACGACGTCGGCGGCATCATCGCCATCATCGAGCCGCTTGAGGAACAAGGGGTGCTCGTCCGCCGCTCGCGCGAGCGCCTGGAGATGGAGATCGAGCGCTTCGTCGTTGCCGAGCATGACGGCGTGATTATCGGCTGCGCGGCGCTCTACGCGTTTCCCGAGGACAAGGTCGGCGAGCTGGCGGCACTGGCCGTGCATCCGGATTTCCGGCGCGAGGGCTACGGCGAGGCGCTGATGGCGGAGGTCGAGGCACGGGCGCGCAAACTGAAGCTCGCGCACCTCTTCGTGCTCACGACGCGCACATCGCAGTGGTTCCTTGAGCGCGGTTTTCACACCGCGACGATCGGCGACCTGCCGCTGCAGAAGCAGGCGCTTTACAATTACCAGCGCAAGTCGCAGGTTTACCGCAAGACGATGTAGGAGACTGGGATGGCAAGAATGGTGAATTGCGTCAAGCTCGGCCGCGAGGCCGAGGGACTGGACTTCCCGCCGTACCCTGGCGAGCTCGGGAAGCGGATCTACGAAAGCGTGTCGAAGGAAGCCTGGCAGGGGTGGCTGAAACACCAGACCATGCTCGTCAACGAAAACCGGCTGTCGCTGGCCGACGCGCGCGCGCGGAAATGGCTGGCCGAGCAGATGGAAAAGCACTTTTTCGGCGGCGGCGCGGAGATGCCGGGCGGATACGTTCCCCCCGCGTCCTGAGCGCGCCGCCGTGAGCGCGCCTCCCATTTCGCGCTATCCGGTGCCGGCGCTGGCCGAGCTGCCGGAGGACATCCGCGCCCGGATTCTCGACGTGCAGGAGAAGGCGGGCTTCGTGCCCAACGTGTTCCTGACGCTTGCCCATCGTCCGGAGGAGTTCAGGGCGTTCTTCGCGTATCACGACGCGCTGATGCTGAAGCAAGGCGGCCTGACCAAGGCGGAGCGCGAAATGATCGTCGTCGCCACCTCGGGCGCCAACGACTGTCTGTACTGCATCGTCGCGCACGGCGCGATCCTGCGCATCTACGCGAAAAATCCTCTCGTCGCCGACCAGGTCGCCGTGAACTACCGCAAGGCCGACATTACGCCACGGCAGAAGGCGATGCTCGCGTTTGCGCTCAAGGTCGCGCTGGAGAGCCGCGAAATCGTCGAAGATGACTTCGCGGCTCTCGCAGCGCACGGCTTCTCCGACGAAGATGTCTGGGACATCGGCGCGATCGCCGCGTTCTTCGCGCTATCGAACCGGATGGCGAACCTGATCGGGATGCGGCCCAACGACGAGTTCTTCCTGTTGGGACGCGTGCCGAAGGCGCGGTAAGCTGCGCCGCTGCGGCGTTGCCGCTGCCCTCCCGTTGGTCTAAGATTTGTCCGTTGGCCGCAAGTCGCTCGATGGAGCGCGTTGCGTGTTTTTTGCACGGCTTCGACCCGGGTGCGCCGATCGCCCCGGCTGCGTCCCGACCCGACCCGCGAAAGAAGGCCCGCAATGCCCGAACAACGCTTCCGTTCCCCGTATCAGGGCGTCATCAAGAAGACGTTCGAGCGGCCTCCCGCGCACGTCGTCGCGGCGATCGCCACGTGTTACACCGGATTCATCATCGACCGCACCGGCAAGCAGGGATTCATGAACCCGGCTGTCAAGCCGATCGCGCCGGGGATGAAGATGTGCGGCCCCGCCACCACGGTGCTCGGCGCCGATCTCGAAGTGCGCCGGATGGCGATCAATCTCGCGCAGCCGGGCGACGTGCTCGTGTGCGCCGCCGATGGCGTCGTCGACTATGCGAGCTTCGGCGACATCACGGCGCTGCGGATGCAGCTGAAGGGCATGTCGGGCATCGTGATCGACGGCGCGACACGCGATGCCGCGGTGATCCGCGAGATGGGGTTCCCGGTATTCGTCAAGGGCATCACCGCGCGCAATTACCACTATCCGTACGCCGGCGATCATGGCGGCGTCAACGTGCCCGTCGTCTGCGCCGGCGTGCTGGTGAATGCCGGCGACATCGTGCTGGGCGACGACGACGGCGTCGTCGTCGTGCCGCGTGAAATGGCGATCGGCATCGCGCGAACCGTCGAGGCCGAATTCCAGGACGAGAACGTGCGCAAGCGCGGCCTGACCGCATGGCAACCGTGGCCGATCGAAGACGTCCTGCGCGAGCGCGGCTATCGGTTCGAGGATTAGGATCAGTCGTACGCCACCCGCGTTGCCGGTACCGATCGCGCAGCACGATCGGCGCGGCGTCCGTCCGAATTCTGCCGTGTTCGCTTCCGGCCTGACGCTGGCCGCACGCGTCGCGGCGAGCCGGGGACCCACGCGATGAATCCCTCCGGCAAACGTTCGCTGCGCATCGACGGCGAGCCGACCACGACCGTCGAATTCCGTTTCGACGACCGACTCGTTTCAGGCCGCGCCGGCGAAAGCGTGGCGATCGCGCTGTGGGTCGCGGGCATCCGCACGCTGGGCCGCAGTCCCACGCGGCACGCGCCGCGAGGCGTCTTCTGCGCGGTGGGCGTGTGCCAGGAATGCGTGATCGAGATCGACGGGCGACGCCGGCCCGCATGCACGACAATGGTAGTCGCGGGGCTCCGGGTGACGTCGATCCCGCCCGAGACGGCCGGTTCGTCGTCATGAAGGCGGCGTACGACGTCATCGTCATCGGCGCCGGTCCCGCCGGGGCCGAAGCGGCGGCGACGGCGGCGGGACTCGGACTCGACGTGCTCGTCGTCGACGAAGCGCGGGCCGCCGGCGGACAGGTCCATCGCGCGCCCGATGCCCACGTTGCTGGCGCCG
>JAAFGU010000201.1 GCA_010365205.1 Aromatoleum sp.
AACGTGTATCCGGCGATGGCACCGCCGACCGCGGGCGCGATCTCGACCGCCGCGTCGCCGGCGGCCAGCAGGACTGCGCCGGTCATCGAGTCAGGGCCAGCGCGCGCTAACGGGACTTCGACGCCGACCCGCCGGCGGCGTCTCGCAGCTTGCCCAGCCATTCCTGCGCGCGGCCGACCATCATCGCCATGTCCGACGCGATCGCGACCCACGAGTAGCCGTATGCGATGAATTTCGCGACGAGTTCCGGCGTGCCGCCGACGATGCCGCAGGGCTTTCCGAGCCGCTTGCACTCGGCGGCGGCGAACGCGAGTTTCTCCTGCACCGCGGGATGGGCGATGTCGCCGAGATGACCCATCGACGCAGAAAGATCGCCGGGACCGACGAAGATCGAGTCGACGCCGGGCACGGCGGCGATCGCTTCGAGTTCGGCGAGCGCGGTCAGCGTCTCGATCTGGACGATCACGCAGACCTCGCCGCCGGCGGATTTGAGGTAGTTGGTCACGGAGCCGAAGCGGCTGCCGCGATGCGTGCCGGCGACGCCGCGCACGCCATCCGGCGGATAGCGCGTGTAGGCGACGGCGCGGCGCGCCTCCTCGGCGTTCTGCACGAACGGAAACAGCAGCGTCTGCGCGCCGGCGTCCATCGCGCGTTTCACCAATACCATGTCGGTCCACGGCGGGCGCACGACGGCCTGCGCCGGTGTGCCGGCGATGGCGCGCAGAATTTCGACCATCTGCGGCGGATCGAGCGGCGTGTGCTCCATGTCGACGACCAGAAAGTCGAAGCCGACGCAGCCGAGAGCCTCGGCGGTGGCCGTCGAGCCGCTGGAAAGCCAGGTGCCGACCGGCGTACGGCCGGAAACAATCGCGCGCTTGAAATGGTTGACGGGCAGGTCCATGCAGGGCTCCTGGTGTGGTGACTCAGAAATTCGCTCGATAGTTCGCGGCGGGTTTGACTGCCATGCAGCGTTGCTCGACCTCACCGTAGCACGGGCTCCGGTTGCGGTCTCCCGCCTTGCCTGACAGCCAAATCCACTCGCTCCATTGTCTTCGGAACTTCTGACTCACCACACTAGCGGGGAACGGATAGGGCGGGCGCCGTCGCCGGCGGACCGCAGGTGTCGACGAGAAGGCGGCCGACCTTGAGCGCGTGTTCGCGCAGAAACTGGAAGCCGATCCAGCCGTAGGTCGGTGTCCGGAACGACATCCGTACCCGGGTGCCGTCGTCCGAATCGACGACCTCCAGCACCGGCACGGCGACCTGGAGAAACTGCCGGTCCTCCGGCGAATGATTCGCGACTTCGGGCAGCATCGCCTCGCGCAACTGGCCCAGGTGACCGATGAAATTGGTGAGGCTGTCGGCATCGACGACGAGCGTCTCGGCGCCGATGGTGACCGTCGCGTGCATCCGGTCGTCGTGCAGCGTGATCGTGGTTTCGGGGAAATGCTTTTCGGTCATCGGCTCGCCCTCAGAAGATGTCGGGTTCGGGCACCGGCGTCGCGGCGCCGGTCTCGAGAAAATCGAAATCGCAGCCTGCGTCCGCTTGCGTAACGTGCTGCTGGAACAACATCGCGTAGCCGCGCTCGAATTTCGGCGGCGCCGGCGCCCACGCCCCGCGGCGGTGCGCAAGTTCCTCCGCCGAGACCTGAAGATGCAGCCGGCGCGCCTCGACGTCGAGTTCTATCATGTCCCCTGTGCGCACCAGAGCGAGGGGGCCTCCGACCGCTGACTCGGGTGCCACGTGCAGCACGCAGGTGCCGTAGTGCGTCCCACTCATTCGCGCGTCGGATACCCGCACCATGTCGCGCACGCCCTGCGCCAGCAGTTTCTTCGGGATCGGCAGGTTGCCCCACTCGGGAAAGCCCGGCCCGCCGATCGGGCCCGCGTTGCGCAGCACCAGTACGGTGTTCTCGTCCACCGGCAGCGCCGGATCGTCGATCCTCGTCGACAGTTCGGCGTGGTCGTCGAACACCAGCGCCGGGCCGGTGTGCTTCATCAGGCGCGGCGACGCCGCCGACGGCTTGATCACGGCGCCGCTGGGGGCGAGATTACCGTGCAGCACGGCCAGCGTGCCGCCCTCGGTCACCGGGCGCTCGAAGGGGCGGATCACCTCCGCATCGAAAACCTCGGCGCCCGCGATGTTCTCGCCCAGCGTCTTGCCATTGACGGTCAGGCAGTCGAGAACGAGCTGGTGTTTCACGCGTCCGAGCAGCCCCAGCAGGCCTCCGGCGAACCAGAAATCCTCCATCAGGCCGCCGCCTGACGGAAACAGATTGGCGAGCACCGGTGTCAGCCGCGATTGGGTGTCCATTTCGTCCAGTGTCAGCGCGATGCCGGCGCGGCGCGCCAGCGCGATCAGGTGCACGGCGGCGTTGGTCGACCCGCCAAGAGCCATGTACGCGACCAGCGCGTTCTGGAACGAGCCCTCGGTCAGGAATCGCGACGGCTTCAGGTCTTCCCATACCATCTCGACCGCGCGCACGCCGCAGTCGGCCGCCATTCGCGGGTGGCCCGAATCGACGGCGGGTATCGACGAGGCGCCGGGCAGCGTGAAGCCCAGCGCGTCGGCGATCGATGTCATCGTAGACGCAGTGCCCATCGTATTGCAGGTGCCGAACGAACGCGTCATCCGGCCTTCGAGATCGATCCAGTCGGCGGGCGTGATGTTGCCGGCGCGCAGTTCGTCCCAGTAGATCTTCGTGTGCGTGCCGGCGCCCGTCTTCTGCCCGCGCCATTGGCCGTTGGACATCGGGCCGGCCGGGAAATAGATCGCGGGCAGATCCATGCTGATCGCGCCCATCAGCAGGCCCGGCGTCGATTTGTCGCAGCCGCCCAGCAGCACGGTGCCGTCCACCGGATGCGAACGCAGCAATTCCTCGGTCTCCATCGCCAGAAAATTGCGGTAGAGCATCGTCGTCGGCTTGACCATCACCTCGCCGACCGACATCGCAGGCAACTCGACCGGGTAGCCGCCGGCCTGCCAAACCCCGCGTTTGACCGCTTCGGCGCGCTCGCGCAGGTGCGCATGGCAGGGTGAAAGATCGCTCCAGGTGTTGACGATCGCGATCACCGGCTTGCCGAGGAAGTCGTCGCGGCGCATCCCCATCTGCTGCGTGCGCTGCCGGTGCGCGAACGCGCGCATGTTGTCGGCGGCGAACCAGCGCTGGCTGCGCAGTTCGGCGAGCGGGCGGCGGTCGGCCGGCGGGCGGGTCGGACGGTCGGGCATCGGGAAAACGGGCAGACGCAACCGCCAAGGCGGCCGGAAGCGGCGATTCTACCTCCGCTGGACAGCCAAATCATCTAGGTGATATAAATGATATAGATGACTTTGGGAGGGCGGGAGGCGACGGCACGGCCGATGGCGACCGCAGTGACCACGGCCGGCCGCCCGAAACCCGTGGCCTTTGCGTCGTTGTCGTCGAATAATCGCAGCGGCGCCGCCGATTCCTTGGCGCACGTCTGGCGGCCGCCGCCGCGGCAATGGAGGAGGAGAGCTTGAGCGAGGCATCGACCGGTCGCGTGCGCTATCCCGATCTCGCGGGACGCGCGGTGTTCGTTTCCGGCGGCGGCTCCGGCATCGGCGCCGCCTTCGTCCGGCGGTTCGCCGCGCAGGACTGCCGCGTCGCGTTCATCGACATCGCCGACGTCCCCTCCCGCGCGCTCGCCGCCGAGCTCGGCCCTGCCGTCCGTTACCGGAAGTGCGACGTCCGCGACATCGACGCGCTGCGGGCGGCGATTGGCGACGCCGCGGCGGCCTTCGGTCCCGTCCGCGTGCTGATCAACAACGCCGCCCGCGACGACCGCCATCGGATGGAGGACGTCACCCCGGCGTACTGGGACGAGACCCTCGCGGTCAACCTGCGCCACCAGTTTTTCGCGGCGCAGGCTGCGGTGCCGCAGATGGCTGCGGCCGGCGGCGGTGCCATCATCAATCTCGGTTCGATCTCATGGATGCGCGGCCGGCCGGCGATGGTCGCGTATACGACGTCGAAGGCGGCGATCAGCGGCATGACCCGCGTCCTCGCGCGCGAGCTGGGCGATCGCAACATTCGCGTCAACGCGATCGTCCCCGGCGCGATCGTCACCGCGCGGCAGCAGGCACTGTGGAACACACCCGAAGCGGAGCAGGAATTTATCGACCAGCAATGCCTCAAGTTCCGGCTGTCGGAAGACGACGTCGCCCGCACGGCGCTCTTCCTCGCTTCGGACGAGGCCCGTGGGATCACCGGACAAAACCTGATCATCGATGCCGGGCTTGGACAAACCAGTGTGCCGTCGTGACAAATACACGGGCACGATTACAATGCGCTGGAAAACGGGCGACATCAGCCGCCCGCGCGCGTGGTAACCGGCGAGCGGATCGAACATGTCTGCAGTCACGCTGAAACACGTCGTCAAGGCGTACGGCAATACCGAGGTGATCCACGGGATCGACCTCGAGATTCGCTCGGGCGAGTTCGTCGTATTCGTCGGCCCGTCGGGCTGCGGCAAGAGCACGCTGTTGCGGATGGTCGCCGGCCTCGAGGACATCAGCGGCGGCCAGATCGTCATCGGCGGCACCGTCGTCAACGACTTGCCGCCGCGCGCCCGCGATATCGCTATGGTGTTCCAGGACTACGCGCTGTATCCGCACAAGTCGGTGTTCGAGAACATGGCGTTCGGGCTGCGCCTGCGCAAGCGCCCCGAGCACGAGATTCGCAGTCGCGTCGCCGAGGCCGCCGCGATCCTGCAGATCGAGCACCTGTACGAACGAAAGCCGCGGGAACTCTCGGGTGGCCAGCGGCAGCGGGTGGCGATGGGGCGCGCGATCGTGCGCAAGCCGAAGGCGTTCCTGTTCGACGAGCCGCTGTCGAATCTCGACGCGCTGCTGCGCTCGGAGATGCGGGTCGAAATCAAGAAGCTGCACCAGAAGCTCGGCAACACGATCATCTACGTCACGCACGACCAGGTCGAGGCGATGACGCTCGCCGACCGCATTGTCGTGCTTCAGTCCGGCAACCTGATTCAGTACGACACGCCGGACGGCATCTACAACCGTCCCGCGGCGCAGTTCGTCGCCGGATTCACCGGCTCGCCGCCGATGAATTTCCTGCCCTGCCGGATCGGCGAAGGCGGGCGCACGCTGCATCTGGCGGGCAGCGTGGAC
>JAAFGU010000202.1 GCA_010365205.1 Aromatoleum sp.
CGCCCGCGCCGAGGAAGCCGCAAGGCGCCAGGCCGCGGATGCCGCGCAGCCGCGTTTTGCCGGCCGCCCGACCAAGCGCGATCGGCGCAAGCTCGAGGATTTCCTCAGCGAATCCTGACGCCCCGCGGGGCGCGCGATCCCGCGGAGTCGGTCCGCGCCGCGGGGTCGCCCGTGACGCGCCGCATTCAGCAAATCCGGAACGCGGAAAGATCCAGCAGCAGGTCCGGGTTCTGATAGCCGCGCCAGATTGCGTACGCCAGAAGCGCGGCGAGCACGAGGCCAATTGTGTGCCACACCGCGCGCGAAACACCTGCGCGCCCGGCGTGGACGTCGATAGAGTGGGAGCGTTCCGCGGGCGTCGACATCCGGTCGAGCTTACGCCCGCGCCGGACGCTCGGGCAACAGGCCCAGCAACTGCACGGTGCCGGACGGCAGCACGCCCATTTCCCGCATTGCGGCCATGATCGAGCTGAAATCCACTGCGGTGCGAACCGCGGGAATCGGTTTCGCGAGGAGGTGCACGGCGCGCCCGCTGACAACCAGCGGCATGTCGGCCGGAAGCTCGTTGCGCAGCGATCGGATTTCCTGGCCCGCGATCTTTCCAGAAATGCCGCGATCGAACAGCAACACGACCATGTTGACCTTGTAGGCCTCGGCCGCGCCGGCGATTTCCTGACCCGGGACACCCGCGCCGAGGGTCAGGCAGTTGACGCCTTCGGTGAACAGAAGAAGTTCGAGGATGGCGAGCCCTAGCTGATTCGGGTCATTCGGCGGCGTCGCCAGCAGGATCTGCCGCGCATCGCGCGTCGGCCGCACGAGCCGGGTGACGTCCCGCAGCAGCCGTTGCGCGAGATCTGCGAAGCGCAGCTCCTGGAAGTTCTGCATCTCGCCGCGGACGACGCGCTCGTGGACGGCCTCGTTCAGCGGAATGAGCGTCTGTTCGAGGAATCGACGCAAGCCCTGCCCCACCAGCAGCTTCGAAAGATGGTTCAGCAGCTCACCGATCCGATGCTCTGCGAGGAGCTTCACCGCGGTCTCGATTTCTGACGGCAACGGCAAAGGGGCCTCGACGGTCAGGCCCAACATCGACTGCAGCGCGGAGCCTGCCAGCGGCACCACCGCCCCAGCGCGCCAGCCCTCGGACAGAAGTTGCTTGATCAGCTTCAAGCGCGCCACCTGGTCGGGCGGATACACCCGGTCGCCGAAAGGGTCGCGCAGCGGATCCGGAAAACCGTAACGGCGTTGCCACATGTAGAGTTGTTCTCGCCGCAGTCCGGTGAGGCGGACCACCTCCCGGATGTGCATTGAACTCCGGGGTTCCTGCGGAATGTTGCGTATTTCGGCCATCTGCGGGGACGGCTCGCGACGGCGCGTCGGCGCCTTGATCAAAATACCCATTGTCGTCATTCCTTAGCGTAAATCGTCACATCCGCTGTGCAACATGTGCTGCACAAGTATATTTCGCCCCCGGATCCTCCGCTGCCGCGGTCGAACGCGGACATCGACAGCACTCGGTCCATCGCCAGCATCTGCACGCTGTGGGGCACGGAACGTACCATGCACGATGTGTGCCAATTCCCGGACACAGTGCTTGCCGGTGGTTCGCCTTTGGGCGATCATGGCTGAGGCACCGGCACCGGACCTCCGGGGCCGTTCGCCGAGGCGTTTGCGTCGAGAAGCGCTGGATCCGTCGACCTACGATTGGTGCGATGTTCGGATTCGGAAAACATTCCAGGGACCCCCTCGCCGACATCAAATCGGCGGAGCGTTGGGTCGCCTCGCTCCCGACCAACGATCCGCTCGCTGTCCACAGCGAACTGCTGTTGGAATTGGGCAAATGTGCCGAGCGGACGGCCCGGCGCGCGCCGGCTCAGCTCGAGGCGGTGTTCTATGTGGACGCGCACACGGAAAACCTGCGCGCCACGCTGACGAGCCAATATATCGAGCACGCGGCCCGTTCGAGCAAAATCGAGAACCAGATCTGGCAGGCGCTGTTCGACCTGACGCAGGGCTTTCTCATCTGTTACCAGGCCTTCGCGCACGAAGTCTCCGGCCACGCGTTGAGCAACAAGTGGCAAACCATGCTGCCGGAGCTCGTGGCGCGCCAGGTGATCCATCTCGGTCTTGACGCCAAGACCCGGCTCTACCGCTACGAGCAATGGATCCCGGCGAAGTGGGCGGAGCTGCACGCCCTGTTCACGCTGGCCTGTTCGCGGCAGATCGAACGCCGGCCGTTCGTGGTGAAAGCCGACGGCGGCACGACGACCATCGAGCACGAATACCTGGTTGCGCTGATTCTGCAACTCATGAATTCCGGCAACCTGACCGCGAAGCACCTCGAATGGATGACCGCGCAGCTCGATGAGTGGTGCGCGCCACTGCGGCTTACGCTGGAGCCCTCGTCGGTGACGTCGTTCTACGTGGACGTGGGCAGCCGGGCCGGCTTGAGACGCCGATCACCGGCGCCACTCGAAGGGCGGGTGCTGTTCCTCGACACTCGGCCGCTGCACGCGCTGCTGATGCAGAGCTACATCGTGCTGGAGCAGAAGATCAAGGCGCAGCCGATGTCGGAGAAAACGCCGCGTCGAAGCGAACAGCTCGCTCTGGTTACCCGGCTGGCGAGCCAGGTCGACCCCGAATTCAAGCCGTTCGCGCGTCGCGGCGAGAGAACGACGGCGGTCGGCACCGTCGACGCAATCGTCGGCTTCGCGAGGATCTCGGGGTACCTGCGCGAGGAAGAGCGCATGCCGGTGCCGGAGCTTGAAGCGGGCAAGAGCTTCGGCAGCACCATGGAACTCGCGGTCTTCGGCCGGATGCGCAACGAACGCGACCGCCGCAACGAGCTCGCGCGCCGCCGCCTCTCGACGTTCGCCGCACCCGGCGGACCGTGGGAAGTGAAGGACGTCAGCCGGACCGGATTCCGTCTTATCGCGCCGATGAGCGCAGCGAACGTGGTGACGCTCGGAACGCTCGCGGCGATCCGCGCCCACGGGCACCTCGTCTGGACGCTCGGAATTGTCCGCCGGATGCGGCGGCTCACGATCGACCGGGCAGAGATCGGCCTGCAGGTCATCGCCAATACGCTGGTCGGGGTCGACCTCGTCGAACAGCGCAAGGCGGAGGGCGCCGATTACTCCGTGGACGGGGAGGCGACCACGGTCAATGGCCGCTCGTTCCAGGGACTCTTCCTCGCGCTGCGCAAACGCGACGCCGATGCGGTTGTGCAATCGCTGATCGTTCCGGCCGCCGAATACCAGCCCGCGCGCCGGTTCAAGGTGCTGACGTCGAAATCGGTGACGCCGATCCGCTTCGGCCGCCTGCTCGAGCAACAACCCGAATGGGTGTGGACCGCCATTGAGCCGCTGCAGCTCGAAGAATCCGCCGCCGCGCCGCGCGGCTGACCGCGTCCCCGGCGCCCATGACGCCCGACCGCTACGCCGAGATTCGCGCCGCGCACCGCTGGGACGTGCCGCGCGATTTCAACATCGCGCGCGCGTGCTGCGGTCGTTGGGCGGGCGATCGCGCGCGTTTTGCGCTGTATTGGAAAGACGAGTCCGGCGCCGCGGCCAAGTACACCTTCTGGGATCTGCAGCGGGAGGCGAACCGACTGTCGAACGCACTCGCCGCATGCGGCGTGGGCCGCGGCGACATGGTCGCGTCGACGCGGCACGACCAGCCCGCCGATTGGACGTGGATCGGCGGACTGATGGACGCGCTGCTGCCGACGCTGTATTTCGGGCAGCCGACGATCGGCTATCGGGGCCGCTTCGATCCGGAACGCGCCTTCGCGCTGATCGAGAAGTACGGGATCCGGAACGCATTCCTGTTTCCCACCGCGCTCAAGCTGACGATGAAGGCGTTTCCCTGTCCGCGGGATCGGTTCGATCTCCATTTGCCCAGCATCATGAGCGCCGTCGAGGCCGCGGGCACGACGGCGTTCGACTGGACGCGGGACGCGCTCGGGGCGACGATCAACGAAATGTTCGGGCAGACCGAGATGAATTGCAGCGTCGGCAACTCGCACACGCTGTGGTCGGCGAAACCGGGTTCGGCCGGGCTTCCGTATCCCGGTCACCGGATCGCGCTGATCGACGACGAGGGCCATGAAATCTCGGGCGACGAGATCGGCGAAGTCGTCGTGCACCGGATCGCGCCGGACGGAACGCCCGATCCCGTGTTCTTCATCGGGTATTTCGGGAATCCGGAGGGCACGACGAACAAGTTCCGCGGCGACTGGTGCCGCACCGTCGACCTCGCGCGATGCGATGCCGAGGGCTACCTCTGGTATCAGGGCCGCGCCGACGACATGTTCAAGGCCGCCGAATACCGCATCGGGCCGTCGGCGATCGAAAACTGCCTGGTCCGGCACGCGGCCGTCGCCACCGCGGCGGTGGTCGCCTCGCCCGACGAGTTGCGCGGCAACATCGTCAAGGCGTTCATCGCGCTTACCGCGGTGCACGAGCCGTCGCCGGCGCTCGAGGACGACATTCAGCAGCACGTTCGCCGGTTCCTCGCGCCCTACGCGTTTCCGAGGGAAATCGAGTTCATCGACGCACTGCCGATGACAACGACCGGCAAGGTCCAGCGGCGTGTTCTCCGCGAGCGCGAGCGCAAGGCAGCACCCGGGTCGCGCCGGTGATCGGTCTCGCGCGGCGTCTCAAACTCATCCTGATGTCGGACCCGCTGGCGATCTGCCGCCTCGGGCCGGAGTCCGGATTGCCGGAGTGGGCGCTCAGTTCGCCCTATTGGTCCGTCACGAAGACGCCGGACGAGATCTCGGTCGTTTGCCCAGAAAGCGCGGTACCGAACGGGGTCGCCGCCAGCCGCGGCTGGCGGGCGAAGGGCCGTTGCCGCTCGACCAGACCGGCATTCTGGCGAGCGTGATCGGGCCGCTCGCCAACGCCCGCGTCTCGGTCTTCGCCGTGGCGACCTACGACACCGACTACGTGCTCTTTCCCGCCGCGCAGCGCGTGGCAGCGATCGCGGCACTCGAGGCCGCGGGGCATTCCGTCAGCGCCGTCGTCTAGGAGGAAGGCCTGCGCCTCCTCCCGCAGGGCGCCGCGTCGTACGGTGACCACGTCAGGATGACGCGGGATGTCCCCGGAACCGGTCGAGCAGCGCGCGGTGCATGAGCACCCAGGCGACCGCGGGTGCAACGGTGGGCAGGATCAGCGTGCCGAACTGGTAGGCGAATGCGATCACCTCGCGCTGGGGGGCGGAAAAACCGGTCTGCGAGGCCACCAACGGTCCCGAGGTGATCGCGACGTTCTTCAGAAAATCGGCCAGCACGCCCCAGGTCATCACCGGTACCAACACCGCGTACCCCAATGCCAGCTTGCGCGGCCAACGCGGCTCGCGCGCGGCAAGCACCAGTGCGGCAAACAGCGGCAGCCCGTACGAATACTGCAGTCCGTCGACCTCGAGCGACACGTATCCGGTCGCTCCGGCAATTCCGGGTCGCAGCGACGTCGCGAACGTGAACACCGACCCGGTCTGCTCGACGGCGCGAACCAGGTCCGCGACGCTCGCGCCGCACACCAGCTCGAGCAACAGTTTCACCGGCCACAGCAGCGCCGGCGCCGTGAAATACCAGATCGCGAAGGCCACCGGCAGCCACGCGACGACCTTGATCACGAAACGCGGAACGGAGCTTGGAGACATCGCCGCTAGGACCGCGACCCATAAGCTTGCGTACATGCCAAGAGCCCATTCCGCACGCCGAGCGCGTCAGTCGACTGAGGCGAACCGCAGACATAGCTCGAGCTCTGGCGAGGATGAGCGACAAGGCGATCGGCGATGCGGATCGGGTCGGACATAGCAAAACTTAAGGGTCGCGGTACTAGGCGGAGGCCGTGGCGATCGCCGGCGGCGCGGAACCGCCGCCGCCCCCGCCGCGCGGCAACGTCCGCACCCAGATCAGCCACACGATCAGGACGTCGAGCATGATCAGCGCCTGCCAGACGTAAAGGTGCGCCCATTCGAACACCTGGAAGTTCCACTGCCCGATGTAGAAGAGGCTGATCACGCGAATCACGTTGAGTCCCTGCACCGCGAAGATGCCGGCGGCAAGCCCGGCGGCTTTGCTCTTCCACGGCGCCGGGAACGCTAGCATCGCCGCCAGCAGGACGATTGTCGCCTCGACGCCGTTGCAGCCGGCCTCGATCGAGACTGCGAATCCGTTGCTCGTGCTGCGGATAACCTTGCCCGCCGCGACGACGTTCGGGTCGAACATCGTGACCAGCGACGTCGACACCTGTGCCAGCACGCCCGTCCACGGTTCGACGAAGAACCGCTGCGCCCAGGGCGTGAGCTCGCCGCCGAACAGCGCGGCCTGTATCACGACGAACAGGATGAAGAAGCGGAGCACCGCGCGATTCTAACCGACCGGCCGTGTCCGCCGGAATCGGCTCATCCGGTGCCGGTCCTGGCCCGGGCGAGCGGCGGGTTATTGGCGAAATAGCGCTTCATCCCGTCGTGCATCGACTCGGCGAATTTCGTCTGGTGGCGATCGCTGCGCAGCTTGAGCTCTTCGTCCGGATTCGAAATGAACGCCGTCTCGACGAGGATCGACGGGATGTCCGGCGCCTTGAGCACCGCGAAACCCGCCTGCTCGACGGTGTTCCTGTGCAACGCGTTGACCGTCCCGATGCCGTCGAGCACGTGGCGGCCAAGCTTGAGGCTGTCGTTGATCTGCGCCGCCTGCGACAGGTCGAGCAGCGTCCGCGCGAGCACCGGATCGCGAGCGTCGAGGTTGACACCGCCGATCAGGTCCGCCGCGTTCTCCTTCTGCGCAAGCCATTTCGCCGCCGCACTGGTCGCGCCATTCTCCGACAGCGCGAATACCGACGATCCGCGCGCCGTCGTCTCGCGGAACGCGTCGGCGTGAATCGACACGAACAGGTCGGCCTGGACTCGTCGCGCCTTTTGCACGCGCTGGGCGAGCGGCACGAAATAGTCGTCGTCGCGAGTCAGCATCGCCCGCATGCCGGGTTCGGCGTCGATCATTCCCTTCAATTTCTTCGCAATGGCCAACGCGACGTTCTTTTCGAAGGTGCCGCGGCGGCCGATCGCGCCGGGGTCCTCCCCACCGTGCCCCGGATCGAGCGCGATGGTGATGAGCCGACGGGCGTCCGTCTGCGGTGGCGCCTTCGCCTGCGGGTTCCGGCCCTGCGCCGGCTCGGCCGGCTGCGGGTGCTCCGACACGGGTGGCGCCGGGTCGCGTTTGCCTTCGAGCAGTGCCATCATTGGGTCCACCGGAGTCATCGGATACAAATCGAGAACCACGCGGTGTCCGAATTCGGCAACCGGCTTCAGCGCGAAAAGTTGTGGCTTCGTCTCCGTCTTGAGATCAAGGACGATGCGCAGCGTGTCCGGCGCTTTCCTGCCAAGCCTGATGCCGGCGATGTATGGATCGGCCGACTGCACGCGCGACGGCAGCTGCTCGAGTTCGGGAGTGATCTCGACGCCCGAAAGATCGAGCACGATCCGGTGCGGATCCTTCAGCATGATCAGCTGATGCGGGATTTCCACCCGCGCCTCGAGGATCACCCGCGTGTATTCCTGCGCGGGCCACAAGCGCGCCGACGCGATGCGGCCCGCGGTCGCCCACGCGGAGGGCACCAGAAGCTGCGCGCCCGGCAGCAGCAGCCACCGGCATACCCGACGGCGCTCGAGCGAGACGGTTATTGCGCCGCGGGGCTGCGGCGGAAATCGACGAATGTCATCGCGGCGAGGCATCGCTCACCGGCTTTCGTGCGTGCTTCGAGCTTCAGGAGACGTCCATTCGGACGCGCGACGGAAGGATGCGTGAGCGTCAGCGCGAGGTCGGGCGGCGGCAGCAAATCGGCAATGCGTTCGGGCCATTCGATCATGCACACCGCGTCCGGGCGGAAACAATCGGCAAAGCCAACCGTCTCCCATTCGCTCGGATCGGCGAACCGATAAAAATCAAAGTGATAGAAGTATAACTTCGAAAACGGATAATGTTCAACCAATGTGTAACTCGGGCTCTTGACCGCTCCCTGCCAGCCGAGCGCGCGCAATGCGCCCCGAACAAGCGTGGTCTTGCCGGCCCCCAGATCGCCGGAAAGGGTGATCAGCATCCCGCCGCGAAGCTCGGGGGCGAGCCTGGCACCCGCCGCTTCGGTCGCGGCAGCATCGGGGAGGTGGAGTGTCGTGGCGGGGATCATTAGCGTTGCGCGCGCGGCGCGGCGCTCATGTTGCAGGCGGCCGAACCAGGCGCGGGATTCATTCATCGTTCCAATGGCGTGAAACGGTGTCACCGGCCGACCCATCGCAACGCGCGACGCGACCCTCGCCGCGACCGTTTGCCCACGGCCAATGCCGGGCGGGTGCGCGCGAACCTCGCGGCAGCGGCGTGGTGTACGATTCCGCCGATGCAGGCGCCCCACGCCGGTCCCGTCCCGCCCAACGCCGATCGCGACTGGAATGCCCTCGCGGTCGACGTCGGGCATTGGGGCCGCGACCTCGGATTCCAGGAAATCGGCATCGCCGACACCGATCTCGCGGCGGAAGAGGCGCGGCTCCTCGGCTGGCTCTCGGCCGGACGGCACGGCGCAATGGATTATATGGCACGGCACGGCGCCACCCGCGCGCGACCCGCGGAACTCGTCCGCGGCACGATCCGCGTGATCACCGCGCGGATGAACTACCGCCCGCCCGCAGCCCGCGCCAGCGACGAGGTGCTTGCCGATCCGGCGCGCGCCTTCATCGCCCGCTATGCGCTGGGCCGCGACTATCACAAGGTGCTGCGCGAGAAGCTGCAGCGTCTCGCCGACCGCATCGAGGGCGTCGTCGGCGCGTTCGGCTATCGCGTGTTCACTGACAGCGCGCCGGTGCTCGAGGTCGCGCTGGCGGCAAAGGCGGGGCTCGGCTGGCGCGGCAAGCACACGCTGCTTTTGACGCGCGACGCGGGCTCGTGGTTTTTCCTGGGCGAACTCTATACCGACCTTCCGCTGCCGGTCACCGCGCCGCAGACGGCGCACTGCGGCAGCTGCACGTCGTGCATCGATGCCTGTCCGACGGGCGCGATCGTCGCTCCGTACGAACTCGACGCCCGGCGCTGCATCTCCTATCTGACGATCGAACTCCGCGGCAGCATACCGGAGGACCTGCGGCCCCTGATCGGCAATCGTGTCTACGGATGCGACGACTGCCAGCTCGTCTGTCCGTGGAACCGGTTCGCGCCGGATGCGGCGGAATCCGATTTTTCGATCCGGCACGGGCTCGACGACGTCGAACTCCTCGCGCTGTTCGCGTGGAGCGAATCCGAGTTCGAGACCAAGCTCGCGGGCAGCGCGATCCGGCGTATCGGCTACGAATGCTGGTTGCGCAATCTCGCCATAGGTCTCGGCAACGCGCCTCCGGATCCGGCAATCGTCGTCGCTCTGGAGCGCCGGGCCGGCGACCGCTCGCCGCTCGTCCGTGAGCATGTCGCGTGGGCGCTGGCGCAACAACGCGAGCGGCTCACGGCGACCACTTGACGAGGAAGGCGCGCATCGCGCCGACGTCGTAGCTCTTGCCGTCCTCGAGCACGGCCGTCTCCTGCGAGTGCAGCAGCCGCCCGTCGCCATCCAGTACGAACAGGTGCGGGTAGCCGGGAATCTTCGGCCAACGGCGCAAAAATCCCTGGTTCCGATTCTCACTCGAGAAGTTTACCTTCAGCCAGACGAAGCCGTGGTCGCGCACGCGCTTCAGTTCGGCGTTGGTCGAAAACAGACGGTCGAGGATGTGGCACCACGTGCACCACTCGCCGCCGACGTCGACGATCACTCGCCGGTTGGTCGAGCGCGCGATCTCGAGCGCCGCGGCGAGGTCGCGCACCGGATCGCGGGCGGCGTCGAAATCGGGCGGCAGTATGGGCGCCGCGGCGGCACACGGCGCGAACAGCGCCGCGGCGGCGACCA
>JAAFGU010000203.1 GCA_010365205.1 Aromatoleum sp.
GCGCCACGCCGCCTGGACGATGCTGCGGCTGCCGCGCGAGGTTGCGCCGCTGTTCCGCGCCTGGCTCGACGCGCACTACCCGCTGCGCGCCGCGCACGTGATGAGCATCGTCCGGCAGATTCGCGGCGGGCGCGACAACGAGCCGCGCTTCGGCGTGCGGATGGGCGGCCAGGGCGAATTCGCCGATCTCATCCGCCTGCGCTTCGCGCTCGCGTGCAAGCGCCTGGGTCTGAACGCCGAGCGCGACGTTCCGCTCGACATCTCGCGGTTCAGGCCGCCGGTTGCGGTTGCGACCGCGGTTGCGAACTCGCCGCAGCTCGACCTGTTCTGACGCCGGCCAGAAAGTAGGGTCGTAAGAGGCCTCAGCCTTCGCCAAAAAAGGGCGCCCCGCGGGGCGCCCCATTCGTTTTCCGGCGAGGACTACTTGAACGCGTACTTAACGCTGCCGTACCAGTAGCGGCCGGTCGGGTCGGTGAGCGCCGCATCGTAGCCGATCTGGAACGACTGCGCCTGGCGCGTGAATGGCGGGTTCGTATCCATCAGGTTCTTCACGCCGAGCGCCAAGGTCAGGTTCTTGAATCCCGAGTACGTCCCGTGCAGGCCGTAGACGCTGTAGCTGCCCACGGTGCGCGGGTTGCCGTCGTTGTCGGGCTCGCTGTACGAGTGCACGTAGGTCTGGTTCAGGTTCGCCTGCCACGGACCGTAGGCGTACGTCAGGTTGGCGTTGTGTTTCCACCGCGGGAAGGCGCCGGTCGAACCGGTGCTGCTCACGGTGACCGCGACGCCGCCGGCGTAGGTGCCGATCAGGTGCTGCACCTCGCCGCCCTTTGCCTGCTGGTCCCACTCGATGTAGTAACTTCCCGAGAAGTTGAATCCGACCTGCCCCCAATCCATCTTCGGGAAGTTGTACTTCGCGTTGACGTCGATGCCGGACGTCGTCAGCTGGTTCAGGTTGACGTTGGTCTGGATGCTGTAATTGATCGGGCACGGCACGCCGGGTGGTTGCGGCGGGCAGCCGGTGCTGCCGGGCGCGTAGCGAAGCAGCAGTCCCGCCGACTCGGCGGCCGGAATGTCGGTGAAGATGGGTTCTTCGCCCGGCGCGCCGATCACGTCCTTGATCTTGATGTGCCAGTAATCGGCGCCGATCGACAGGCTCTTGACCGGCTCCCAGACGCCGCCGAAGCTGTACTGCGTCGAGCGTTCGGGCTTCAGATCCGGATTGCCGCCCTGCTTGGACGTGAACTGCGCGTTGCAATCGCGCGGGCTGCCCGTCAGCGGACAGCGAATCGGATCGTCGTAATTGCCGCCGGTCGAGCCGAAGAAAGCCGGCTGGAAAAGCTCCGGCAGGCTCGGCGCGCGGAACCCGGTGCCCACCGAACCGCGAACCAGCACATCCTTAGTCGGCTGCCAGCGCACCGACAGCTTCGGATTGGTCGTGTTGCCCACACCCTGGTAATCGTCATAGCGCACCGCCAGGTTGGCCTCGAGGCCTTTGACGATCGGAACGTTCACCTCCCCGTACAGCGCGTAGACGTTGCGGCTGACCTTCGGAATCGACGCGATGCTCCCGCCGAAGCCCGGCACGTCGGCCTCGGTCGTCGCCTGCGACGAGTTGTACTCGTACTGCTCGTGACGATAGGTGCCGCCGAGCGCCATCGACACCGGGCCGGCCGGCAATTGCCATATCTCGTTCGACGCCCTGACATCAAATTCGGACGACGTCCCGGTTGCGTCGAGCACCTTGCCCTTGATCAGCGCGGTCTGCAGCTCGTCGAGCGCGGCCCCGCTGTTGCGTCCGAACAGGTTGATCCGGCCGCTGTTCAGGATCGGCAGCAGCGTCGAGCCCTTCGACCAGCCGGCGAGCCACTCGTCCTCCGCCGTGCTCTGCGCCCAGTTCAATGCGGCGGTGTAATCCCAACCCTTGATCATGCCCTGCAGGCCGGCAATGAAGCGGGTCTGCTTGATCGTGTTCTTGTCGGTGCGCGGACCCAGATCGAGGCCGCGCCAGAACACTTCGAGCGGCTGCCCGTTGAGACCATACTGCGTCGCCAGCGCCGTCGGGTAGAACGGCGATCCCGGGACCGTCAGGACCCGGTCGCCCGAGAGTATCGTCGCCGACGAGATCGGCGGCGGCGAGACGCGGGAAATGCTCTCCGTCTGCGACCACGAGCCCTCGAAGAACGCCTGGTGGTCGGGCGCGAACTGCCAGCGCGCGCTTCCGAAGACGTTCCACGACTCCGACGGCGGCTGGATGTCGATGATGCTCGCGTAGTCGAAGCGGCATTGCTTCGGGCTGCCCAGCGTCGGGAACGAAAACGGCGGCAGGCACGCCGGATTGCCCGGGCTGATGGTCACGCCGGCGGGACGCCCCGGGACCGGCGGCAAAAACACGTTGCCAGGGATGCTGTTGCCCGAGGTCTTGTCGTAGGTTCCGCCGGTTGCGTTGGGCAGGTACGCGGTCTTCGAGAACTCGCGCTGCGAAGCAAGGATGTTGTCGTACTTCTGGTAATCGACCGTTCCGAAGATGTTGAGCCTGTCCTTGGCGAGGTCGCCCCAGCCGGCCGAGACGTTGTAGCGTTTCGCCTTGCCGCCTCCCTGTTCCGAATCGCCGTAGTAGGCGTAGGCCTCGGCGCCGGTGAAGTCCTTGCGCAGGATGAAATTGATCACGCCGGCGATCGCATCGGTGCCGTAGACGGCGGACGCGCCGTCGGTCAGCACCTCGACGCGCTCGATCGCCGACAGCGGGATCGAGTTGACGTCGACCGACGTTCCGGAGAACGCGGTATTCGCCGTGCGCCGGCCGTTCAGCAGCACCAGCGTGCGGGAGGAGCCCAGCCCGCGCAGCGAAGCGGTCGCGTAGCCGACATTCGTCCCGCCCTCGCCGCCGGCGAGGTTGAGGCCGCCGATCGACGAGTTGCTGCTGAGCCGATCGATGACGCCCGCCGCGTTCTGGATGCCTTCGAGCTCGAGGTCGGCGCGCGTGATGATCTGCACCGGCAATGCGCCTTCGGATTCGACCCGCTTGATGTTGGAGCCCGTCACGTCGACCTTGACGTCGACCGCGTATGCGGACAGCGGCAGATTGGCCGCAAGCCCGGCTGCGACGCTTGTGGCGATCCACAGCCGTTTCCGCAGGAATGTCAGATTCTTCATCGAGTATTTCCCCCAAACGAGATCGGTTTTTCGAGACGCCGCCATCGAGCGATTCAGGCGACGATTGACGAAGCCTAAGAGGCGCAAAACACCGGTCGCAAGGCGTGGTTGGTCAACGGTCCGGCCTCGTGTGCGAACCGCGGACCGGAGTGGGCGAACCGCCCGCGGTCGACGCGTGACGCGCCGGTTGATTCGCCGCGGATGCGAACGGTGATGCGACCGGCGACGCGGACGCCGAAATGACGTGCCGTCGCGGGACGACGCAAGCGCATCGGCGCGGACGGAGCGCGGGCAGAATTCGGGGATCGCGTGCGTAGCCGGGCTGCGGCCCGTTCGGGCGGCGCCTTCGGCGGCGCGCCCAGAAGGAAAATGCCGAGGAAAATGCCGAAGTGCGCGCTCCAAGGCGACTGGGGGTCCCCGCAGGAGGTGTGCCCGCGCACTTCGGCACGACCGCATCCTGACGCGGTCCGGTGCACGCCGGCGAATTGATTGGCCGGCGGGCGGCGGGCGGCGGCGAAGCGGGATGCGACGCGGGCGAAACGGCGGCGACGCGTTCCCGCTTGACTCCGTAACGCTCTAATTATATTTTATACGTTACGCGCGGCAAGGGCATCCCCTCGCGCCCGTTGACGGGAAACAGACGATGGCACAGTCAATAGACGTCACCGCGCACTTCGCTCCGGCTGCATCGCCGGATGCGGCTACAGCCCCGGCGCCGTTTTCTCGTCCGCCGCTGCGCCGACTTGCGGTCCGCTCCGTCAACCGGATCGTGATCGTTCCGGTCGCCGCCATTCAGCGGCTCGAGGCGGAGGACAACTACGTGCGCATCTGGACGGACCGCGCCTACCTGCACAAGGAAACGCTGACCGGACTGATCGCGCGACTCGACCCGGCCGATTTCCTGCGCGGGCACCGATCGCACGCGGTGAACCTGCGCGTCGTGCGCGAATTGCGGCCGCTGCTGCATGGCGAGTATCTGATCGTCCTCGGGGACGGCACCGAGATCACGTCGGGCCGCAGCTTCCGCGCAATGATCCAGCGCACGTTCGGACTCGCGTAGCTCACGCCGCCAAAGTAGGGTCAGACTCGACTTTTCCGATGTGCGTGCGAGTGCCCCGTCTGTGACGAAAGTCGAGTCTGACCCTAATTTCCTCGGCGCAACTAGGGCCGGGGCTTGCGCCGCCGCGGCTTCCGCGCTATGGTTGCTCTGGCGCATGTATATGCATTGATCCGGGCGATGTGCACGGATGATGCGCGCTGGAGATCGTGGCCACGAGCTGCCGATCGTCTCTTTTCCGTTCGCCGCGAGGTGAGGGCCCACGCGGCGGCGTGGCAGCGGGCGTTGCCGACGGCCAGGACGACCGGACGCGAACGCTGCGTCGGGGAAACGACATGGGTAAGCCGGTCCGGGAAGGCGTGGGCGATCCAGCCCGCGCAGTCGCAAGCACCTACGCCCCGCGCGGGAACGAGTGCGCGTTCAACAACCTGAAAGTGCTCTCCCGCGTGCTCTCCTCGGTGTACGACGAGGAGCTGCGTCCCGTGGGCCTTCGCGCCAGCCAGCTCGCGCTGATGTGGGCCATTCTCGCGGCGGAGCCGGTGGAACTCGGCCACCTCGGGGTCGCGACGTTCACCGACCAGACCACGTTGAGCCGAACCATCGCGACGCTGAAACGGGCCGGTCTGGTGAGCCTTCGAACGGGCACCGACCGCCGTGTCCGGATGGTCGCCCTCACCGCGGCCGGCCGCGAACGCTTCGCGGCCGCGATGCCGCTGTGGGAAGCCGCGCAGCGCCGCGCCGGCGAATGGATTCCGCTCGACACGCTGCGCAGCCTCGCGCGCAAAGTTCGGAAGGGCGCGCATGTCGCCGCCTGATTCTCCGCCCGATTTTCCGTCCGCCGGCGTCCGGGCGAGCGCATCGAATCACCCCGCCGCCTTGCCTCCCGCACGCCTCGCCTCG